>JAUSEJ010000373.1 GCA_030650265.1 Dehalococcoidia bacterium
AAATTTGAACTTTAAGCGGGACGGCGACAGGTTTTCCTACGAGTGGGAAGAGCAAGGCGTCTCGATTATCGTCGGCAACCTGCGAGAAAAGCACGACGGCCTCCACGCCGAGGTATCGATAGCCAACACACTGCCCGGCCAAGAGGGCCATGTGAGTTGGGGCACGATCAATCTATCGTCCACCACGGCCCGCGAGAAGCTAGCCCACACTCTCGCGAAACGGATACCGGCAGTGCCGTGGGACAAGTTTTTAGAGACGGTCTGCGTCAAGACGGCTATCTCTTACCGGGCGGGCGAGCCTCTCATCAATCTTGCCGAGACGAAGCCAGCAGAGACAACCAAATATCTGATTCACAGGCTACTCCCTCGCAACAACATCACCATCCTCTACGCTGACGGTGGATCATGTAAATCGCTGTTCGCACTCTATATGGCATGCTGTCTGAACCTTGGAATCGACATGAAAAATGGCTGGACCATCAATGAACGAGTAGAGGTGATGTACTTAGACTGGGAGACTTGTTGGGAAGATCAGCGGGAAAGGCTCGGCGCGATTGCCGCAGGCTTAAACCAGACCGATCCCCTGCCGTCGATCTACTATCGCAGGATGACGCGACGCATTAGTGACGAAGCACCCAAACTGCGTGTCGAGGTGAGCGACAAAAAGATAGGTCTAGTAGTCGTGGACAGCCTAGGGCCGGCGATAGGTGGCAACCTCAGGGACGAAGCCGAGGTTATCCCCGCCATGAACGCCCTGAACTCGCTCGGGACTACGGTGCTAGCCATCGCTCACATCAGCAAGGCCGACGTCAGAGGCGAGCACGGAAACGGCAAGGCGACGCCGTTTGGCAACGTCTTCTTCGCGAACCTCGCCCGCAACACGTGGGAAATCCGGCGATCCGATATGAGCACGGACATTTCAACCTATCTGGGCTTCTACCATCGCAAGTCGAACCGCGGGGCTCTATGGCGTGAGCCTGCTGGAATCGAAGTCTGCTTTCTGGGCACGGAATATAGAACCGACTGTATCGACTTCCACCAATACGACTTAGCCGAAGACCCCGACCTAGCACCGCACGCCGCGATGGGATTTAGGATTCAGGCAGCCTTACGGCGGGGAGCGAAGACCACCACGGCCCTAGCTGAGGAACTAGGAGCTAAGACAAACAGTATCGCTCACCGAGCCAGGCAGATGAATGAGGTTGTCAGACTGAACCCCGGGGGCCGTGGATTGGAGGCTTTGTGGGGACTAAGGAGTCAGGGAAATGAGCAAGAACCTATCCCGTTTACAAGAAAGGATTAGTCCATACCTGAGAAAGGACAGTCCATATACTAGGAGAATGGACTATTCTCCGTATATAGGGAATCCTTTGTCCATAGTTCGATTTACGAGGGGATTTGGGCCGTTTTGAAGAGAGGAGAATGGACAAGTTCATTCTCGATGCGACCATTTGGAGCGGCCGGGCGTCAGGTGCTCGGCGTGTTGGAGGGTGAAGTGTTCTACTACCCGATTGTCTGCTACGTCTGCGGAACCGTGATGTGGCGCCGTGGAGCCATCGTCACCTGCGGCAACGCTTGGCACGAGAGCGAGCAGGCGAGGATGGATAGAGAGATGGAACGGAGAGAGGAGAAAGAGAAATGAAAACTTTCATAGGCAATTGCCCCCAATGCGGGGCGCCGATCTACAGCCCAACGGGCTGGATGAGCATTCTACCGCCACCGGCAATCACGACCTGTACTTGCTGCCTTGGCCCACGGCGAAATGAGGAGGCGAATGAGCTGCTTACGTGACCTCCAGTACGACATCGGCATCTGGCACCAAGACCATTTCCCGGACTGCTCGCTAACACGCATCGTGCTGAAAGTCTGCGAGGAGGCCGGAGAACTAGCCAAAGCTCATGAGTACCGGCTGA
>JAUSEJ010000377.1 GCA_030650265.1 Dehalococcoidia bacterium
AGCAGATCCATATGAAGATCCATGTACGCTCCTTCTAGACCTTCTCGGCCAACTCGATAAGCACGCCACCGGTAGACTTGGGATGAATGAAGGCCACCATGCCAGCAGCGCCCTTTCTCGCCTGCTTATCGATCATCTGCACGCCTTTCTCCGTCAGGCTCTTGATTTCGCTGTCAATGTTGTCGACCTCGAAACAGATGTGATGTAGGCCTTCACCCTTCCGCTCGATAAAAGTTGCAACACCACCCTGCGGATCCATTGGCTCAACAAGTTCGATCTCACTGTCGCCGACCGGGATAAAGGCGACCTTGACCTTGTCAAAAGCGATTTCCTGCACATGAGTTACCGGTATTCCCAGTTGCTCCGCATAAAACTTCGCTGCTTTCTCGGCATCTTTGACCGCGATAGCGATGTGGTCCATCTTCTTGATCACTGGTACATCTCCTTTAAGTTATTCTAGCCTGACGGGGCCTTCAACCATTTCCAATGGCGCCGCTTGAAGTATACCGTCGGGCAAAAGCCCAGTCAAGACGTTCTCAATTTCTTACTTGGGACGCTTGCCGCTAAGGTAGAAGTAGTTCGCTACATCCGGCGCCGGGGCCTTGAGAATGTCCACTTTGGCGAAGAGCGCCATCAACTTCCTGAAGTCCTCGGCATCCACGGAAGAAAGATAGACCCTTTCCGCCTCTACGTCGTCGTACCCGAGATAATCAGCTATATATGCGCTCGATTCTTTGCTCATTCGGGGAGCGTTATCGCCGCCATAGGCTGTTGCCGCATCGATGAAGGACGCCCGGTCGGCCTTAAACGCCTTTAAGGCTTCGTAATTTACCCGAATGAGATCCTCGGCGAACCTGTCATGCGTCTTAAGCCACTGGGATTTGGCCGCATAGCCGCCGTAGACGAGGAGACGGTCCGACCGGGACACCTTGATCCATTCGGTGCGCAAATCGCCGATTTGACGATAGGCGCCGGCCGGCAGCAACTCAGTTAGCGCACTGCTCTCCATGACCGCCGCATCCGCCTTACCATCTCGAAGTGGATCGACCGGGTTCGCTGCCTGAAGAGTCGCCAAATCAGCGACGTTGGCTTTCTCCTTTAGACTGAAGCCATAATTTTCTCGAACCAGGGCCTCCCAGTAGAGGGTACTCGGATGGCTCGCACTAAGAATAGCCAGTCTCTTACCCTGAAGATCGGCGACTGACCGCAAGCTGGAGGCGGCCGGAGCCATGATGGGAAAGCCAGTCTTCATCCAGGCGATGGGCAGAAACAATTGAACGTCCGACGTCGCGGACAGGCTTGGTAGAGAATTAACTATTGTCGCACAGACGTCTATTTTGCCACCTACAAAGTCGGCGAATAGCTGATCGTCATTCTGATAGTTTGCAAAAGTAACGTTGTACCCCAAAGGCTTCAACAACTGGTCTTTTTTGCTGGCCAGGTATCGCCAAAGTGTTTGATTGCCCATGGTAATCCCCATTTTGACGTTGCCATTCCCGTCGCCATCCGAGGAACAGCCGGTGGCAAGGCTCAATAGGGGGGCACCCAATGCCACTCCAAGACCGGCCACAGCAGCGCCGCGCAGAAAGCCACGGCGTGTGACCTTGGCGTCAAGCGTCGGGACGATCCGGGCAGACATCTCCTGTTGTTTGTGATTCAATCCGGCCTTCCTTAAACAGAAACTGTATAGCGGTCAGATTTCAGCCATCGGCAACAGAATACAACACCATTCGGGTTTTCCGGTCAAGCTGTTTGCCCGCCATATCCAGCCGAGGCCCATCAACATTGTCGATACTCTAAACCAGCGCGACAACTCTGTCAAGCCTGAACTCAGCCTGGAATTGCTGCATCTTCTGTTCCCTACCGACCTTTTGGCCTTTTCGCCTCGTACCCCTTAGGTTACTGGTCCCATCGCTGGCCAATATGGTAGAATGCGGGGGCCGACCGCCACTACAGAAAGGTGATTCG
>JAUSEJ010000378.1 GCA_030650265.1 Dehalococcoidia bacterium
AGGTCCAGGGCGCTGGTGGCCTTGAGGATACGGTCTGGTTCGTTCCACTCGTAAACTCCTTTGATATTTCCCTCGATCCAGTTCCAGGGGAACATCTGCTTAACCCAGGTGAACCCGGCGTCCTTAACCAGACGGAGGTCCCGCTGGGTTACGCTGTTAGGGGTGCCCCAGACGAACACTTGCATGGCGTATTCGGGGCTTGCCATGGCGCCTGGCACCGGCGTCGCCGGCGATTGGCTGTTGCTCTGGCAACCGGCCAAAACAGGATTGACCACGAATAGCAGGCTGAAAACAAGACAAATCAGCTTGAAGAGTCTCGTCCTGCGAGGCAGAGTTGATATGTTCGACAATGAACGGTTACCTACTTTCCTGTCAACTCAAATCGCTGACACGCACCCAGGTTGCGGCGACATGCTGGAATAGCAGTCGATTCTCGGGCTTCGCCAGGTCAGGGTCTTCGCCGAAGAGGGCGAGCGCCTCCCGGCGAGCCAGTTCAATTAGCCGGACATCGGATAGCTTCGCTATCTTCATGTCGGGCAAGCCGCTCTGCCGCGTGCCGAGGAATTCCCCTGGACCCCGCAATCTCATGTCTTCCTCGGCCAGGACAAAGCCGTCCTGCGTTTTCTCGATCACGGTCAGTCGCTCCCGCGCCTCGGCAGAGGGACTATCGGCGAGCAAAATGCAGTAGCTTTGATGGGCGCCCCGACCGACGCGCCCCCGGAGTTGGTGAAGCTGCGAGAGGCCGAAACGATCGGCGCCTTCTACCAGCATCACAGTAGCATTCGGTACGTCAATTCCCACCTCAACCACGGTTGTGCAAACGAGAATATCAAGTTCGCCTGCCCCGAACTGCCGCATGGCGCTCTCTTTCTCGGCGGGTTTCATGCGGCCGTGGAGAAGACCAACTTTGAGGTCAGGGAAAACCATCTTGGATAGCCGTTCGTACTCGACTGTGGCGGCCTTCGCCTCGATTTTATCAGATTCATCGACCAGAGGGCAAATGATGAAGGCCTGCTGACCTGCAATCACCTGCTTGCGAATGAAGGTGTAGGCGCGCTCGCGATCATCCGCCGTGAGCCATCTGGTCTTAATCTCCTGGCGACCTGGCGGCAGTTCGTCTATTACGGAAATGTCGAGGTCGCCGTAGATGGTAAGGGCCAGCGTTCGCGGGATCGGCGTGGCCGTCATGACCAGAACGTCCGGGTTGAAGCCCTTTTGCCGGAGGGCCGAACGCTGGAGGACGCCAAAGCGGTGCTGTTCATCCACCACGCAGAGGCCAAGACGATTGAACTCCACCCCCTCTTGAAGGACGGCGTGGGTTCCTATCAATACGTCGATATCCCCGCTCCTGGTAGCGGCAAGAGCAGCTTCCTTCTCGCGTTTCTTCAGGCCTCCAGTGAGGAGCGAGAGACGCGGGACCCGGTAGTCCGGAATAGGTCCTTCGGCGGAAGGATTCGCCAAGGCGGAGGCGAAGGATTCATAGAGTCGGGTGATTGTCTTGAAGTGTTGCTCGGCGAGAATTTCGGTCGGCGCCAGTAAGACGCACTGGAAGCCGTTGGCTACGGCAACCAGAAGGGCCACCGCCGCAACGAGGGTCTTTCCACTGCCCACCTCGCCTTGAAGCAGTCGCGACATGACGTCGGGCTTTGCCTGATCGGCAAGGATCTCTCCGAGCGCCCTCTGTTGGGCGCCGGTCAGACTGAAGGGCAGCGAAGACATGAACCGGTCGGTGAGGCTGGAATCGACCACCATGGCGTGTCCGGGCTGGCTCTCCCGCCAATCTCGCCGCGACTTCAGGGCACCCAACTGAATAGCGAACAGTTCATCGAAAGCCAGTCTCTCCTTCGCCTTGGCCAGTATGTCGTGGCTGTCGGGATAGTGAATCTGGGTGATGGCATAAGGCAGATCGACGAGATGGGCCCGCTTCCTGACGACTTGAGGCAGATAGTCGACCAGGGAAGGCGTCCAGCGGTCTACTGCGCTTTTGACTATCTTACGCACAGAGCGCTGATATAGTCCTTCAGTCAAGGGATAAACGGGGACGATCCGCCCGGTGTGGACAAGGTCGTCGGACTCGAGGATCTCCCACTGGGGTGACTGGAAAACCTTCTGTCCCCGGAAGACGTCGACTCTACCGCTGAGGACTACCTGGGTGTTGGGTCGCAATATCCTTTCCATATATGGTTGGTTGAAGAACATGACGCGCATGTTACCCGACTCGTCACCCACGATCACCTCGACGCCAGGCCTCCCGGCTTTCCCGTATTTCTTGATCAACACCTCCCAAATGGTGGCCATGACCGTCTCTTCGGCGCCCGGCGCCAGTTCGCTGATCCGTTTCATGGCGCTGAAGTCATTGTGCCGTCGGGGGAAGAGGTAGAGGAGGTCTTTGACCGACGAAACGCCCAGTTTACTCAAGCGAGCGGACGTGGCTGTGCTCACGCCCCAAATCACTGTGACTGGCGAATCGAGAGGGTCAGCAGGCGATGATCCGTCAGACGAGGGGTTGGGACGG
>JAUSEJ010000381.1 GCA_030650265.1 Dehalococcoidia bacterium
TTCCCCTTATAACGACCTCGCCGCTCTGGAGCAGTTGTTCGCCGCTAACGAGGGACAGATCGCCGCGGTAATTCTGGAGCCTGTTGTTGGCAACATGGGCGTCGTCATTCCTCAGCCGGGCTTTCTCGCGGGGCTCAGGAAACTGACCGCCGACAATGGGGCTCTTCTCGTCTTCGACGAAGTTATCACCGGCTTCCGGCTTGCTTACGGTGGGGCACAGGCTGTATATGGCATCAAGCCCGATTTGACCTGCTTGGGGAAAGTTATCGGCGGCGGGTTGCCCGTGGGCGCTTATGGCGGTCGTCGGGAGATCATGGAGAAGATGGCTCCATCCGGACCGGTATACCAGGCAGGAACCCTATCCGGTAACCCGCTGGCCATGACTGCAGGCATTGAGACCCTGAAGGTCTTGAAAGAGCCCGGAACTTACGAGCAACTCGAAGCCAAATCCGCCAGGCTGGCGAAGGGCATCGCCGGCGCCGCCGCCGAAGCGGGCGTCAACATCATACAAAACAGGGTTGGCTCTCTGTTTTGCACCTTCTTCACCGATCGACCGGTAGTGGACTGGTCTTCGGCGAAGAGTTCTGATACGGGGAAGTTTGGCACATACTTTCGCGCCATGCTCGAGCGGGGTGTCTATCTCGCTCCCTCCCAGTTTGAAGCCGGTTTCATGTCTCTCGCCCACACCGACGAGGATATCGAGTTGACTATCAAGGCAGCAGGCGAGGCGTTCAGGATCGTGGGAGGGGGAAAAGGGTAAATGGGTCCTTCAGATGAAGGAGGGGAAAAGGGACGCATGAGACGAAGGTCAATCAGGTGGACGCTCCTTCCTTTTCCCCTCTTGCCCTCTTGCCGTTTTAGCCCGTTTTCTTTACCAACGTCACCGCCTCATCGATCTGCCCATTTCGAAGGTATATGCGAGGCACCCGAGCGCTTATCCCGCATACTATCTCGTAGTTAATCGTGTCCGACCAGCTTGCCATCTCCTCGACGGAGATCTCTTCGGCGCCCTGGCGGCCGATGAGGACTACCTCGTCGTCTACCTTGACGTTCGGGATTCCGGTCACGTCTGCCACGAATTGATCCATACAGACGCGACCGAGGATTGGCGCTCGATGTCCGGCGATGAGCACCGCTCCCTTGTTTGACAAAGACCGTCGGAGGCCGTCAGCATAGCCGCAGGGAACAAGGGCAACCCTGGTGGGTCCTGTGGCAACCCAGGTGCGGCCATAGCTTACCGCGTCACCAATCGAAAGACTGGTCAGACGGCCGATGCGGCTCTTCAAGCTGAGGACGGGTTTGAGGTAAATGGCGTGCGAAACCTCAGAGGATGGATAGAGTCCGTAAAGCGAAATGCCGGCGCGAACGAGGTTGAGACCCATTGCTGGTAGGTCCAGGGCGACAGCGCTGGCGCCAACGTGACGGCAGGGAATGTCGGGACACAGGTTTGCCAGGGCGGAAAAGGCTGCGAATTGCCGAAGGGTAAAGGACTTGTCGGCTTCGTCGGCGGAGGCGAAATGGGTCCAAAGTCCTTCGATTGTTACGCCTGGCAGATTGCGGAGATAGGCTACCATGGCGATGGTATCTGCCGGCGACAATCCGAAGCGGCTCAGGCCGGTATCGACCTTCACGTGAACGGGCAGAATGAACTTGGATCGTGATGCCAACTCGGAAAGGGCCTTTCCCAACTCGCGACTGGTGATTGTCGGCACCAGCCCGTATTGGACCAAAGCCCCGGCCTCCCATATTGGGACATAGCCCATGACCAAAATGGGGGCTTTAATCCCGGCCTGGCGCAGCTCGATCCCTTCATCGACACAGGCAACGCCGAGCCTTGAGGCTCCGGCCGCGATGACCGCGCGGGAAATCGGCACGGCGCCATGTCCGTAGGCGTTAGCCTTGACCACGGCCATAACCCCGGTATCCTGGCCAACGGCCTTGCGGATTTCCCCGACGTTATGCGCTAGTGCGTCGAGGTCTATCTCTGCCCAGGTTGGCCTTCCCTTCCACATGTCCAACTCCTGTAGTGCCGTGCGACGATTTGGTGCTATCAGGCGACAGAGCGAGGGAATCTGTCGCCAGGCGCCTCAGGCGAGTTCAATTATATCAGATGGAAAACTGACTGGCAAAATTCGTCGCACAAACTATTGACTCTCTTCGGGACGGGTGATATAATCCCTAGTATATCAGTCGGATTTCCGAGGTTACGATCATGAAGCTATCCAGCAGGGGACATTACGGAGTTAGAGCTATGGGCGAGTTGGCCAAGGCCTATGGTAAAGGGCCGCTGGCTCTGGCGCAGATCTCCGACGTAGAGAAGCTTCCGCTGGCCTATCTTGAGCAGTTGTTTGCCACTCTGAGGAAGGCTGGCCTGGTGGAGAGCACCAGAGGCGTCCATGGTGGGTACGAGCTTACGAGAGATCCAGCATCGATAACGATGGGAGAGGTAGTTCGGGTTCTCGAAGGCCCCATCTCTTTCGTCGAATGTGCTACCGAAGCCGCCGACGGTAACTGCTGCGAACTCGGCGACTCCTGCCCATCACGTTTTGTTTGGCAGAAGGTCAGGGATAGCGTGGCCGGAGTTTTGGATTCGATGACTCTTGCTGACCTTGTGCGCGATCAGCAGATCCCCACTGCGGTGCTGGAATAGGGCCGGTGCAGTCTGGTCCCGCGGGACCAATCTGTAGACCGACAACCATTTGAGGAGGCTAGACATATGCAGAGAACCGTATATTTGGACCACGCGGCCACGACGCCGGTGCATCCTAAGGCACTGGAGGCCATGATCCCTTACTTCTCGGAGTTTTATGGCAACCCGAGCAGCATCTACTCTCTGGCACGGGAGGCGAGAAAGGCACTCGATGGGGCACGTGAATCGGTAGCCAGTATTTTGGGCTGCAAACCAAACGAAATCATTTTCACCAGCGGTGGCACGGAGTCGGACAACACTGCCATCAAGGGTGTAGCTTTTGCCG
>JAUSEJ010000389.1 GCA_030650265.1 Dehalococcoidia bacterium
TAATCATACACTATACCTGACGGGCGTGCCACCAAGCAGTACTGTGTTGTGCAACCAACTTGATTATGTCACAAGCTTGATCTACGACTACGACATCGCCGCCAACGCAGCCATGGTCGATAACGCTAAATTGTGAGAAGAAGAACCCCATGGTGGAATCGAAAGAGCCACGGCCGAGAAGGCCCGGCATGGACAATTCACAACAAAGTGTGCCTAAATAGAACAAGCGCCCCACATTAGGCGCTTGTTAGTTAGATTGGCGACCCCGAAGGGATTCGAACCCTCGATCTCCACCGTGACAGGGTGGCATGTTAGGCCGCTACACCACGGGGCCGTGCTTGCGCAACAGGCCGAATTATAGCAGATGGCATCACCTTTGTCAAACTTGTCAAGTGGGTTCTTGGCCATGCTGACCAGCAAGCCACTTGACAAGTTTCTCGCGAAAGGTTAAAAGTATTTCAATAGATCTTGTCCACTGAACTTTGCGAGGAGGAATCATCATGATTGAGTACGTCTTCGACCACTTGCATTTCAAGTGCAGCGACCTCGATGCAATGGTAAAGTTTCTGGTCGATAATTTTGGCGGCGCCGAGGCCTACAGAAGAACGTCCGCTAGCGGCCTCACGGCTGTCGTCAAGTTGGCCGGACAGAGCCTCCTAATAAGCGAGAAAGGACCAAACGACCTGATCGCGATCGATTCGTCTGTCCGTCGTTTCGGTTTGGACCACTGGGGCTTGTTAGTGAAAGACCTCGACGCGGCCTATGAGGACCTGAAGGCAAAAGGCGTCCAGTTTTCCATGCCGCCAGCTTCGTCCCCCACCGGCGTCAAATACACTTTTGCCATCGGCCCGGACAACAGCCAAATCGAACTGGTGCAGCGAGGCTAAGAAGCGGTCAGCTTTCAGCAGTCAGCGATCAGTGCATAACAATCGGTCCGTCACTGGAAGGATTTTCTGCGACTTCTAAGTGTCTCTCAAACAGTGAACCGACAGCCATATGTTGGAACCAGTCGCCGTTTCCCATCGCGGCGCTGACGGCTGCTAGCCGATAGCTACGTAAACTGACCGCCACTTCGGATCAAGGAGGATTCAAGTGTTCGCTTCTCTCGGGCGTTTCATCTACCGATTTCGGTGGCTCTCCATCGTTATCTGGTTAGTTATCTTCCTCGGGTCGGGGGCCTATACCGCCGGCACGACCTCGGCCTTCAACGCCGGCGGCTTCACAGCCAATATGGAATCCGTGCGCGCCGCTGACTCTCTGACAAAGGAGCTCAAAAGAAACCGCACGTCGGTGGTGATGATTTTCAAGAGCGATAGACTGACCGTCGACGATGCCGCTTACAAACAGGCAGTAGAGAAGGCCCTGGGCGAGGTCAAACAATTGCCGCCGGTGGGAGAGATCACCAGCTTCTACAGTTCCGGCAGGTCCCAACTGGTCTCGCCAAATCGCCGCGTTACATATGCCAGCATTGGACTGGACGTCGACCCCGACAACCCGGGGAGCATAATCGGCGAGATCGGGCGCATCCGCGCCGATCCGGTGACCGTTATACTGACCGGAGATATCGTGGTCTACGCCGACATCGACTCGGTGGCTCATCAGGATCTTATAAAGGCCGAGATGATCACTTTCCCGGTCGTCTTGCTGATCCTGCTCGCCGTCTTTGGGACGGCCGTGGCGGCTGGATTGTCTGTGGCGATGGGAGCGGCGGCCGTTACGGCCACGCTGGCAGCCCTGTATTTCCTGACCCATTACATAGATCTTTCGATCTTTGCCATGAACATCAGCACCATGCTCGGCCTCGGCCTCGGAAT
>JAUSEJ010000395.1 GCA_030650265.1 Dehalococcoidia bacterium
ATTCCGAAGAAGAAGTTGGACCAGGTTGGCGCCACACCGAAGTTAATCTGTCCGATGAGCAGCGGAAGATTCAGAAGGAAGATGCCCCCGACCACGACAAGCACGATTTGAGTAAGCAAGTCGAGTACGGCAAAGACCACGCTGAGGCTCGCTGCTTCCTGAACGCCGACCACGTTGAGCCCCATGAGGAAAAGGATAGCGCACACGGCGAAGATGACATTATAAGGGGCAACCGAGAGAATCGGGAAGAATATGGCCAAATAGCTTCCGGCGGTGTAGGCGGAAATGGCGATGGTCACGGTATAAGAGAGAAGAGTAACCCAACCGGCCACGAAGCTAGGAATTTCGCCAAGGCCGCGCCGGGAGAAGCTTGAAGCGCCGCCAGCCTCGGGGACGGCCACCGTCGCCTCGGTGTAGGTTAGCACGGTCAGGACGAAAAAGACACCGGCAATGGTTAGGGCGATGGGCGCCGCTCCCAGGGCAAACATAGCGGTTATGCCGAGAGCGTAATAGATCGACGAGCCGACGTTGCCGTAGCCGGTGCTAAAGAGTCCGCTGACGCCGAGAACACGTCGCAGCCGCGCACCCCGCAGATTTACATATCGAACTAGCCGATCTCCCGGCCTGTGAACACGACTCAGAGAGGTTGCCCCTGTCCCAACGGCCTCGGCCTGTTCATCGTCCCTGCCCTCACCTCCGGGTGGGGAAACACTCCGGCCAATCGATCTGTTGGGATGGAACTGCCGGCGATGCACAACCTTGTCGCCAGGTCTGTGATGCAATTTGTCGTCCCGGTCGTCCAAAAGCTACCCCCATAATCCCGCCTCTGCGACGGCATTGTGGGGGATTATAATCTGATGCTCATTAGACTTGCAAGGGTTGGTCTCACGGCTAACGGGTTACTTCGATGTTCCCGTTTCGTGTTCGCCTCAGAGGCAGGTGAAGCGCAGTATGCGTGGATGATTGGCGAGTCTAACGAGACGGCGAGGTCTTACGGAGCAAAGCCAGGAATGCCAGCGCCGCTGCCGAGGGGCGCACATTCTTGTGTGACACGATGCTCAACTCTCGCGCCAATTGGAGGCTCGACAGCTTTATCCTGCACAACAAGCCATGCGCTAGCTCCAAGCTTACGCTATACTCTGAGACCACGGCGATGCCCATACCCGCCGCTACCGCCCGTTTCACTGCCTCGCAGCCGGTCAGCTCCATAGGTCGTCTCAAAGTTATTCCCAATCTAGAAAGTTCCTGTTCAAAGACCCTCCGGGTTCCCGATCCGGCTTCTCGCAAGATGAATATCTCCTGATCGAGCTCCTGAGGCGACACGGCCTCCCTACTGGCGAATTGATGGCTGGGGGGAACGATGAGCACCAGTTCGTCGCGCACGTAAGGTTGCACGTGCAGCTCCGGCAGGAAGCGAGCACCGACGAAGCCCAGGTCAAGCTCGTTCCTAAGCACTTTCTCCTCGATCTGCTGGCTGTTGGCAATGTCCAGCGAGACCTCGACCCCCGGATAGCGCTGGCGGAAGAGCGTGATAACTGATGGAAGCAGGTAGATTCCTGGGGTGCTGGATGCGCCCAGACGAAGATACCCACGCTCTAGACCTTCAAATTCAGCTAACGCCCGCTTGGTCTCCTCAGTAAGCGCGAAGACCCGTTGGGCATAGTCGAAGACGATGCGGCCAGCATCAGTGAGGTAAACCCGATTCCCCACCTGGCCCAGTAGCTTAGCACCAAGCTCCTTCTCAAGGGCATGGACGTGCCGGGACACTGCTGGCTGGCTGATGAACAACTCCTCTGCCGCCCGAGAATAAGAGAGTCGCTTCGCCACTGTGTAGAAGACCTCAAGATGATAGAAATTCATAACCTATAACAATCTCTGCATAGATTCCATACGATCTCAGCATTTGCATTATAGCACGCGCCGCTCTATCATGTTAATATATTGGAACACTCGAATCCGTGAATGTGCTTTTCGGAGCTACCAGATGATCAGCGACCATCAAAGAATCAAACTTACTTCTTTCTCGCACGGCGCTGGCTGAGCCTGCAAGATTGGTCCTCAGGACTTGGCGCAGGTTCTGCGCTATCTGCCTTTTCGCACCGATCCTAACTTGCTGGTGGGCACCAATACCCTCGACGACGCCGCCGTTTACCGCATCAGCGACGAGGTGGCCATTGTCCAGACGGTTGATTTCATCACACCGGTGGTTGACGATCCCTACAGCTTCGGGGCCATAGCCGCTGCCAATGCCCTTTCGGACATCTACGCCATGGGAGCCAAGCCTCTCTTCGCGCTCAACGTCGTGGGTTTCCCGGCAAAGACCCTCCCTCTTAGCGTACTCGGCGAGATTTTGCGCGGCGGCGCAGACAAAGCGGCCGAGGCCGGAGTGGCAGTCGCCGGGGTCACTCCATCGACGACAACGAGCCGAAATACGGGATGGCAGTGACCGGTGTCGTACACCCCGACAAGATTGTGAGTAACGCCGGAGCTCACCCGGGCGACGCCCTTATTCTGACCAAGCCGCTGGGCATCGGCATAATCACTACAGGCATTGACCGCTTGGCGGTGGATACACAGACGATCGAGCGCGTCACAGAGGTCATGAGTGAACTGAACAAGGCGGCCGCCGAGGTCATGGTGCAGGTTGGTGTAAACGCCTGCACCGACGTCACCGGCTTCGGACTGCTTGGCCACCTTCACGAGATGGCGAAGGCCAGCGGGGTTGCCGCCGAGATTCTTCTCAGTAATGTGCCAGTCCTTCCCGAGGCGTGGGCACTAATCGAGCGTGGCATCGCCCCTGAAGGTACCTACAACAACCACCGCTACTTGGGAGACTTCGTTGTCTGGGATGGACTAAAGCGTGATGAAGAACTCGTGCTATGCGACGCGCAGACGTCCGGCGGGCTCCTCATCGCCGTTGAGCAGGAGAAGAAAGAAGCGCTGATGACGGCCCTTTCCAA
>JAUSEJ010000399.1 GCA_030650265.1 Dehalococcoidia bacterium
TGGTCATCTTCTTGACCGGGCGGCGCTGCCACGACGACGAACGGGTATTCATGAAGAGATCCGAAAAAGGGACGCCTCCTGGGCCGCACAGCTATGCTTCCGGTGGCCTCTTCACCCGGGGGCACTGTGACGGTATCGGGGTCAAACAGGCAATCCAATCCTTCCTCAAGATCTGAAGCGTGAAGCTCGTAGCAGAGGGCAGAGTTGCTGCGGTTGTTGAATGCCAACTGCGCTACAGAACGTTTGCCTTTTAAATACTGCGGGCTCATGGTCAAGGTGGTCAGTCCGAAGGGACTAACTTCCAACGAGGCGCCTAGACTGGAGGATTCCAGTGGATTGCTTTTTGACGAAGCCTTAATGACGTAGGGGTGAGCACCTGCCTGAGCCGCGAAATCGGCAGTCGGGTGAAAGGCGAGTTGGATCTGCGCTTTCTCTCCAGGCAGCAACTCAACCACAGAAATAGACAAATCGTACCAGGTTGGGTCAAGCCCATCCAGAGCCATTTGGTAGCGGTCTACAATGCGGCTGCGGTTCTCCATCGTTATGGTAGCCTGAACGGGGTCACCGCCCGCTGTAGCCACAAGCAGCCCGGGTTCAATGGTTAGGGCAATTAGATCAGACTGGCTATCTACCACGGTTGCCTTTCCCTTGCTTGTTGTTTGATCCACGGTCGAAGCCTTGAGCTACTTCGTCTGAACCGCGACCCGCCGCACTACCCAACCGGTATCATTCTCGGCCAACAAGACATAGTCTCTGGTTTGGTCAACCTTGACTTGTCGTTTCCCGGACGCGACCTCTTGTTTGTCTACTAGCGTACCATCAACACTAACCGAAGTGGCATTTTCAACCTTCCATGAGAGCGTCGCCGTCCCGTCCTTGTCCACGACGGCAGGCTGAGCCTCGAAGGCGGTGATCGTCGGGGGCTTAAGAACGACAATTCCCAGCCTCTGATACACAGATGACCCTTCGTTGGCAGCTTCAAGAGTATACTCTTTGTTCTGCAGGCTGCTTATCGGGCTGCTTCCCTGCTCCGGATCAACGTCTTTCCCGTCTAGGCGTACCTGCTTAGCCCCCTGAACCTGCCATTTCAAGAAGATAGTTCCACCTGGTCCGGACTCCGAACGAAAAGATTGAATGACCGGCGGAGGCACAGAAGGCGCCCCGGGGGTTGGGGTGGGCAGTGGCTTTATGTAAGTCAGCGCCGCGAAGGCCAGGGCCAGGAGAGAAAGCAGAAGCGGCAGTATGGGTTTAAGACGCAACCATAAGCTGCGCAAGGCCACCGGCAGGTTAGCCAGGGGGGGTCGGTAGATGAAGATGCCCTCCGCGGTCTGGGCGGCGCTCTCTTCTCCTTCCTTTTGGAAAGACACGCTAAACTGATACTCATGCACAGCGCCAAAGCGTGGGCGTTTTTTGGGCTTGACCATGAGATCTACACTGCTCTCGCCGGCTACAGGCACTGTGACCGACTCGGCACTGAACCGGAAATCCAGCCCTTCCTCGGCATCAGTTGCTCGCATGGTTACCGTGACCGGATTGTTACTCCGGTTAGTGAGAAGGAGGTTGGCTAAGCCCTCGCGTCCTTCCAAACGCTCAGGGCTCATTTGCATCGTCATGTCGCCGAAGGCAAGGATGTCCAGAGAGCCTTCAGCCGTGCTGTAATCCTCAGGGTGAGACCTCGAAGTTACTTTGACGACAAAAGGGCAAAGCCCGGCCTGAAGCTGGATCGTCTGAGGAAGGTGGAAAGACACACTGACCTGTGCCTTCTCTCCGGGGAAAACACCAGCGACCGCGCCGGACAGGTCGTACCAGGCAGGTTCCAGGCCCTCAATTGATACGTCGTATTGATCGACGATAGGGCTACGATTCTCGACTGTTAATACGGCCACAACCGCTTCGCCGTCAACCTTGACCTGTAGGCTTGGCGGCTCCAGCGACAACCCGATGCGCTCAGACATATCGGCCCACTCCCAACAATGTTCGTTCGTTTATACTATAATACCGGTACATAGTCAAGACAAGATCTGAGGCCATAATACTTGGATTCATGTTCTTCTTGACTAAGAGACCAACAAAGAATAGACTATGCTGGGAGATAATTCAGAAATCTCTTGTGTGAGTTTTCCTGCCCGTCTTGTACGGGACAATCATTGAGGAGGTCGAAATCATGGAAGCGCATGAAGCGTACAGAGCGATCGGGGAGAAGTTCAACAATCAGGACAATCCCCATTTCATTCACTTGCTCGAATATCTGATGACGCCTGACCAGGTGCGAGTTGCAGCCGAGCTTCCGGCACCCTATGAGGAGATAGCCAGCAAGCTTGGCATGGATGTGGCGACCGTAAACAAGCATATCGATGACATGTTCTTGAAGGGACTGGTTTTCCCCCGGGACTTCAAGACGCGGGAGGGCGCTCGCTTTGCCCGCAACATTGTTCAGCTTCACGACGCCACTCAGTCCAACATATTCATGGACCATAAGGCCAACAAGGAACTGTACGATCGTTGGGAAGCCTTCTCCAGAGAGGGTGGCGGAGACCGCCAGTACGCCCTCACCTATGTGCAGCGTTGGGAGGAGACCGTGGGGAAACAACGCCGCTCTCGCGTTGTGCCTGCTTACCAATCTATTAAGAACAATCCCGACATGATTCCTGCCGACGACATCAGAGAGGTTCTCAAGAACGCTAGCCTCATCGCGGTCGTCGCCTGTTCCTGCCGTAAACGGGCCGACGCTGTAGGAAGGTCCTGCGAGAAATCCCACGAGGGCAATTGTTTTCAGTTTGGCAGGGGAGCGGAGTACCAACTGGTCAAGGGTACCGGTCGCCAAATCACCTACGACGAGGCCATCAAGGTCCTCGAAGAGACCGAAGAAGACGGACTGGTCCATTCATGGGGCAATTCCACCAATATGAATGGCAGTGTAATGTGTAGCTGCTGCCATGACTGCTGCGTCGACTGGGATCGCTTGACCCGCAACGACATCCCGATCAGTTACCGTTGGGAGAAAAGTCGCTACCTGGCCCAAATCGACGACGAACTCTGCAACGGCTGTCAGAACTGCTTCGATCGCTGCCAATTCGACGCCATTGAAATGGTCAAGCCTGTGGGTAGTCGAATATACAAGGCAGTGATGGATGATGACAAGTGCTTCGGCTGCGGCGTCTGCGTCCTGGATTGTGCCCCCAATGCCATCGCTCTCAAAGCCGTTAGGCCACCGGAATTTATCCCTGTGGGATAAGACGCGAAGTGGGAAAGGTTAAAAGGGGAAGAGGGGGAAAGGTTGCTGAGCTAGAGGACAGAAAAGGGAAGCTGAGCCGTCGGCTTAACCCTTTCCCCCTTTTAACCTTTTACCCCTACGTTCTCTCCTCGACGGCCTTCTTTGCCATATCGATAAAGTGGTCAACGGAAACCGCTCCCAGATTCTCTCCTGAACGCAATCGAACGGACACGGCTCCAGCGTTCACTTCCTGGTCACCTACCACCAACATGTAAGGAATCTTCTGGAGTTGCGCCTCGCGAATCTTCAGGGCCATTCTTTCGGCCCTGGCGTCCACCTCGGCTCTTAGTCCCGCCAGCCGCAATCGATCGCCCATCTCCTTCGAGAAGTCCAGATGACGGTCAGCGATCGGGATAACCTTAGCCTGTGTGGGAGCCAGCCAAACGGGAAAAGCGCCGGCGTAATGCTCGATCAGCCCGCCAATAAAGCGCTCCATCGAGCCCAGAACGGTGCGGTGGATCATGATCGCCCGGTGCTCGGCGCCATCAGCGCCGAAATAGTTTACGTCGAACCGCTCGGGTAAGTTCAAGTCAAGCTGAACGGTCGGACCCTGCCACTCCCGGCCAAGGGCGTCCCAGAGCTTGATGTCGATCTTAGGACCATAGAAGACGCCTCCTCCCGGATCCTCCTCATAGGACATACCACGCTGTTCGAGGGCCTGTCTCAGCCCTCCAATCGCTCTTGCCCACATCTCTTCCGTGCCAAGATACTTCTCTGGACGGGTCGCCAGGTAGGCGGAATAGGTATAGCCGAAAGTTTTCATCATATAGTCCACCAGATCGAGCACGCCGATGATCTCGTCCGTGAGCTGCTCCGGCGTGCAAAAAATGTGGGAATCATCCTGAGTGAATCCCCTAACCCTCAGCATACCGTGAAGCACACCACTCCGCTCGTAACGATAGACTGTCCCCAGCTCGGCATAGCGAATCGGCAGTTCACGATAGCTGCGGCGTCGCGACTTGTAAATCAGAATGTGGCCCGGGCAGTTCATGGGCTTGACACGATAGGGCATGGTGTCGATGTCCATCGCTGAATACATGTTCTCAGCGTAGTTCTCGAGATGCCCGCTGATGGCATAGATCTTCTCGCTGGCGATATGCGGCGTGAAGACCGGCTCATAGCCGCGCTTGTCATGCTCCGCCCGCCAGAAGTCCTCAATGATGGTCCTAACACGCGCCCCCCGGGGATGCCAGAGAATGAGTCCCGGACCTATTTCATCATGGACGCTGAACATATCGAGGTCCTTCCCCAGCCGCCGATGATCACGTTTGGCGGCCTCGGCGAGCTTGTTCAGGTGTGCCTCTAGCTCGGCCTCGGTCGGAAAAGCTGTGCCATAGATGCGCTGGAGCATCGGCCGACGCTCGTCACCCCGCCAATAGGCCCCCGCCACGCTGAGAAGCTTGAAGGCTTTGACCTCCCCGGTGGAATCGACATGAGGGCCACGACACAGGTCGACGAAGTCGCCCTGCCGGTAGGCACTGATGATTTCGTCTGACAACTCGTCGATCATCTCCAGCTTGAACTGTTGGCCCTCAAAGATCCGCTTCGCCTGCTCCTTGCCTACCTCTTCCCTGACAAAAGGCACCCTGGCTTTGATAATCTCCCGCATCCTCTTTTCGATAGCGCCCAGATCCTCTGGCGTGATCGGCCTGGGTACGTCGAGATCGTAGTAGAACCCCTCCTCAATGGCCGGACCGATGGCCAATTTCGTCCCGGGGAATAAATCGGTTACCGCCTGGGCCATGATGTGGGAAGCGGAGTGGCGCAGCCTCTCCAGATAATCCTTTTCTTCTCCTGCGCCGGGTTTGCGCTCTGCCATCTGCGGATCTCCTTCCTCTGACAACAAACCTCTGCCAACAAAAAACCTCTCATCCCCATCGGGACGAGAGGCAACAACTGACGTGGTTCCACCCAAGTTTCAGGCAAGGCTCAACGCATCGCACTGCTTTCCTGGCCGCTAACGGGTGCCTCCGTAAACCATTACTTGAAGGACCACTCCCTCGTTCCGGATCAAGCTCCTAGGCGGTTTTCACTGGACTTCGGCTAGGGGATCACAGCCCATTGCCCCATTCTCTGGAGCCGCAATTCAGCTACTCGTCCTAATCGTCGCCATGTCTATCAGACGATGACTGGCTCATCGACTTTCCGGTAGGCGATACTGGGTTCGAACCAGTGACCTCTGCGATGTCAACGCAGCGCTCTGACCAACTGAGCTAACCGCCCCTGCGAATTTGATTTTACCAAATGCCCGAGTTGAAGTCAAGCGAGTGTTGAAGCAAATCGGCATTGGTGATAGAATGACCCGGCGAGGAGTGTGCTCACGTGGAAGGTCGACTTGTCAAGAATCGCTATAGGCTCGATACCCGTCTGGGCGAAGGTACTATGGGCGTAGTCTACAAGGCATTTGACTTGGCTGAGCAGCGAGTCGTTGCCATCAAGATCGCCGACCTGACAACCCACCCTGAGGCCGCCGCCCGTTTTCAGCACGAGGCAAGGACCATGCTCGGGTTGAGTCATCCCCATATCGTGGCGGTCTACGACGCTGGTCAGGATGATGGCGTCCATTATATGGTCATGGAGTATCTTGACGGTAGGTCGTTTGGAGAGATGCTGCCCCTTGCCATTCCCGACGCAGTAGGTTTCGCTATTCAAATTGGCTCCGCCCTTGAATATGCGCACCGCCAGGGAATCATACATCGAGACATCAAGCCGGCGAATCTGATGATTATACCGACCGGCGGAGGCCTATCTGGTCCACTCGTGAAGGTCCTGGATTTCGGGCTAGCTCGACGTCTCCATGACCAGTTCGAACTCAATGAATCTGGCTCCCTGGTCGGCACTGCCGCGTATATTTCACCAGAGCAGGCCTTGGGCCAACGCATCGACGTTCGCTCAGACCTTTATTCTCTAGGTGTGGTGTTATTTGAGATGTTAACCGGCCAGAGCCCTTTTCCCGGGGACAACTTCGTCTCCGTGATCTACCAGCATATAAACGAGTCACCGCCATCGCCCCGTCGGATCAACCCGGGCATTCCCATATCACTTGAACAAGTAGTGTTACGGCTTCTCCGCAAAGATCCCGCGGAACGATTTAACTCTGCCGGCAGTCTGATCTCCAGTTTGCGCGCCGTTTTCGTGGAGCTAGCGGCTCTGGCTGCTTCTGGAATTGCCCCTGTACCAGGCTTTGAAGGCCCTGCAGTCGCCATGGGCCCTCCGCTTATAGGCCGAGAACATGAGTTCAGAGTCTTGACAGACGTTGTTCGCCGTGTGCGTGACGGAGCGAGTCGCTTTGTCCTGATCGCCGGCGAGCAAGGGATCGGCAAGACTCGCCTGGCGCAGGAGGCCATAGCCCTTGCCCGTCTCAATAGATTTCAAGTCGCCTCCGCCATCTGCTACCAGCAGGAGGGGGGCTTCCCGTATCAGCCTTTCATAGATTCCATCCGCAACTACGTGACGAGGCTAAGTTGGCAAGATGTCGAGGTCCTCAGAAGGGCGACGGAGAGTTGCAGAGGAGAATTACTTTCACTAGTGCCGGAGTTAGCGCGGATTTATCGAAAGTCAGCCTACCCCAGTAGGCCGACGGCTGGACCAGAACAGGACAAGGAACTTTTCTTTGAGGCGATTAGTCAATTCATTGCCGGCGCCAGCCAAATGTCGCCATTGATCTTGTTCATCGACGATCTTCAATGGGCCGACGCCGCCTCTGTGAAACTGCTGGAATACATCGCGCGAAGAAACAAAAATTGTCCTATCCTGGTCATGGCCGCCTACCGACCAAGCGAGTCAAGTCAACACCTATTAGATTTCTTGAACGCTCCCAGCGATGAGCGACTGCATAGGCTGGTTAACCTGGACCAACTCTCGCCGGAGCAGAGCAGCAGGCTGATTGAGGCCTTGCTTGGCGTCGACCCGATCTCGCCGGAGGTGCCCAGAAGAGTCTATGCTGAGACAGAGGGAAACCCGTTCTTCATTGTCGAGACCATTAGACACCTGGTAGAAGAGGGCTTCCTGGCCAAAACGGATGGAGAGTGGCAGGTCACAACCGCCAGAGATTTGCAACTGAGCGCCTCCGTTCTTGAAGTCGTAGAGAGACGGTTGGCGCATCTGCCAAACAAGATGAGGGAGGCGCTATCGATCGGCGCGGTAATCGGTCGCGCCTTTTCCCTTTCTCTCCTAAGGGAGACCGCACCATCTCTCGATACCGACCTTAGCGAGACAATTGCCAGAGGCCTTGCTTCGGGCCTCATTAAAGAGCGGTCGCAGCGAGTTGGCGGTATTTTCGACTTTAGCCATAGTCTGATTCGCGAGGTTCTATACTCCAGCCTATCCGCTGACCGGCGGCGATTCCTTCATGAGCGGGTGGCGGAAACGATTGAACGACTGGATGACCCGAATTTCGGGCCGGCGCTCGGCGAACTAGCCTACCATTTCTCTCACGGGACCAATCAGGAGAAGGCCATCCGCTACAACCATTTGGCTGGCCAACAAGCGGCATCAGTTTACGCCAGCGAGGAGGCCTTCAATTACTGGAGCACTGCGCGTGACCTTGTAAGACAACAGGGTCATAGCGATCACGTCCTGGATATCTTGGAGGGCCTCGGGCAAATGTCCGTTATTCTCGGGCGCTTTCAAGTCGCCGTGGATGCCTACCGGCAGGCGATACAGAAGGCCGAGTCGCTAAAGCCACCAGCGACAACGAGAATCCTGAAGCTGAGGGGGGAGATATCTGGGGCCTATGAGCGACTTGGTCTCTATGACGAGGCGCTCAGTGAGCTGGAACGTGGCGTGACTGAGCCTCTAGAGTCCGAAACCGTCGAGAGCGCTTATCTTCACGGCCAATTGGCGGTTATCTATTCGCGTCGTGGCGAGATCGATCTCGCCATGCACCATGCCAATGAAGACCTGAAGATTGCCGAGGGCCTTGGCAACGAGGAAGAGACCGCCCTGGCCTGCACCATCCTCTACAAGCTACATTCCTTGCAGGGTGACTGGGAGGGTGCGCGAAAGCTAACGGAGCGGGCACTGGAGATCTGGGTAAGACGCGATGACATCTACAGGCAGGAGTGGAATTACCTCAACCTTGGCACCGCTTTGGTGGCGCTCGGCCATTGGGAAGAAGCAGAGAACAACTGGATTTGTGCTCTCGATATTAGCCAAAGAATCCAGTACACCCAGGGTGTGGTTCAGAATAGCCTTAACCTCGGGCTTCTAAGCCTGCGCCGCGGCCAACTCCCCCAGGCTGAAGCATTCTTAGTCGAAGCACTGGTCCTGGCGCGCGTGATGGGACACGTCTACCTAATCGCCCGTACCACGATGAGAAACGCGGAGATGAAACAACAGCAGGGCGAAATGGCGGCGGCAATGGAGTTGTTCGCCGAGGCAGAGACCATTCTTCGAGGACTTGGCCACAAGAAGGGTCTTTCGGAGTTGCTGTGGTTAACGGCCGACGCCTATATCGAACAGGGCCTGCTTCTAACGGCCGAACGAACGGCAGAAGAGTCCCTGAGCCTGGCTAACCAACCCGACGGCTACGAAGAAATCGGGAACGCCAGCAGAGTTCTCGCCAGGGTGATGTTGAAACAGGGAGATCGGCAAAAGGCGGCCGTCTACCTCGAGCGGGCGAACCTCTGTTTTGACAAACTCAGAGACGATTACGGACTGGCCCAGCTAAGACTCGACCAGGCTGACTTCCTAGCGGGAAGCGGAATGCCGGGCGATCTGGCGAAAGCAAGGAAACTACTTGAAGGCGCTATAGAAGTTTTCAATGGACTACAAGCTGTACCTTACATCACAAAAGTAGAGTCGGCACTGCACAAGTTATCTGCATCATACGACCTTCCACCACGCTAGCAACCGCCCCTATATGTACAATTGCGCCTGAGACCCGCCGGGTAGTACTACATTTCGACTGGGAAAACAGTACTACAA
>JAUSEJ010000403.1 GCA_030650265.1 Dehalococcoidia bacterium
ATGTCCTGAGCATGGATTCTAAGCGCGGGGTAGATTCTTCCCTTTCGACAAGCTCAGGGTCAGAACCACACTAACAAAGTAATAGGTACACCCTGCTAGATTCCCGCTGCCTTGTATAAAGCCTTGAAGTCGAAATTCTGCGCCAGTATTTCGTCGAGCTTGTTCAGCTTCTGTCGATGGGCGAAACTAGTCGCCGCCACCGCCTCCGACACTTTGGATAGCGCAATCTGCGTATCCTGCGACGCCACCACGACCGGCACCTTGCGGCGGCGCGCTTGCTTAAGCACCTGGTCTATCGGTTTGACTCCACCAGTCAGGACAAGTGCTTTGGTGGGAGTTTCCAGCGCGGCCAATTGCATATCCGGGCGTTCGCCTCTTATCAGGACGGCCTTGTTCGATTTCCTGTTGAAGTACATCGGCCCGTGGTCCAGAACCGAGGCACCCACCATTACATTCTCCACCAGTTCCGCCACCCCATCGCCAGGGGTCACCTCTTCAGCGCCCAATGCCTCCACGATCTCTCTGACGCTGACGCCCATCAGAGTCCGGTCCTGAGGAACTATGCCGAAAACTGTCGTGTTGAGGCCAGAGGCAATCTGGGTCTTCAGAGCAAGCCGGTTGACCGGCACTCCGTTGACAACAACGCCGATCATCTTGCCTTTCAAGGGCGCGTCGATTGCATCGATATCGGCCTTCATCGGCGTCTCGCTGTATTGCAGCAAAACCACCAGCTTGGCCGGAATCGCCGCCAGTATGGCTCCGAGAAGAACGGCGCCTGGACTGCCTTTGCCCAATCCGGCCGGCCCCTCGATTATCATGACATCGTGATCGCGAGACGCCTCACGGTACGCATCCTCAATCTTCTTCACCATCTCGGCAACTCCCCTGGTCGCCGATTGAAGTTCCTTTTCGCCGATTACGACAGGGCAAAGAACCTCCGCCGGCCTAGCCAATCCCAGCACCTCATTGGCGAAATCGCAGTCCTTGTACGCCGACCTGTCCGGGCGTCCGGCGAGTCGAATGGATACCGGTTTGAAATACCCAACTTTCTTGCCGTCATTCTGAAGCTTCCTGGCGATACCGCAGCATATGGCCGTCTTCCCTACCTGCCCCTGGGGTGACGCTACGCACAGAGCTATCATCAGTCGATCCTCCCATTTGAAAGCAGAATATACACCCGCAATTGGGGCGGCACGAGCCATGCTGCCGATTAACCGCCGTATTATACGACTTCTTTACATCCAAGGGAAT
>JAUSEJ010000404.1 GCA_030650265.1 Dehalococcoidia bacterium
TTCCCCGATGCACAGCAGATGGCGAAGTCCAGAAAGTAGGAGCGGTCTTTGATGGTTACAAGGGCTTGCCGTTCAGCATGAACCTGCAATCGCTTGAATTCCTTCCATAGCCGGTCTTCGAGTGAGCTTTCGTCGTACAAGTCGTTGATTTCAGTTGCGGTGACAAACTTTCGCCACGTCGTGGGGATAAAGATAATGCGTCTCCTCCGGTGGCTGAGAACAGGAGAGGAAAGGCGCGTCAGAGGTTCAAAAAAGAGTTGGTAGTATTCTCGGTTGCTCCTTTCATCGCGTGGCTCGTCGGGAAACAATTGCCAGCGATAGACCCGACGGACCTCGCGCACTCTTGCGTAGTAGTTGACGGCGTGGGCTTCTTCGTCGAACTCCTTCGTTTGGTACAAGGCCAGCCATTTGGGCGGCCAGCGGTCTTTCAGCCATTTTTCCTTGCTGCTAACAGGGACACGATACCAATGTCTTTCGCGTGCGATGGCGAAGTCTAGGTGATTGTTGATAATTGCAACCAATACTTCGCCGCGAGAGGCCATAATCTAATGAATTACCGAAGCCTTTGTTTGCGGCACTGATGCCTCCTGTCTAACCGGCTTTGGGCGGAAACGAGCGGCCCAACGGCAATCATACGGACTGCATCCTCCATTCAGGTGGTCATCACCATGACGCCACCAACACGGCAAGATTCTACTACCCTCCCTCGGGCAGGTCAAGCGAGATAGCTCACGATGATAGCCCAAAGGTGACAGCGAAAAAGGCGAAAGGCTCGTCAGGACGCCGCGTCCTTGTTCCGATGCTACCCCTCGAGGCAATCTGGTCTAAGTCTAAGGGACCGGGCGATCCAGCCTTCCTAACCGGCCGCCGGCCCGGGAGGCCAGTCAATTTGCTGGTTCGTTGCGACGGAGCTTGTCCTGTAACATGTCGGAGACCCCATCCGTTGAACCGGCAATCGTGGTCTGCGCCGCAGTGTCACTTTTCACGGATATGACCCAGGTCGTTTTCATCCAAATTGACCACCCGAGGAGCGCGTCCGCCTGCCATCTTACATCTTGCACACCCCCTGCCACAATCCCGAGGGCGGGTTTTAGACCTGCTCATGCGCGGACACGCCCTTAGGTCGCCTATCAGTCACCGCTTTCATCTGTTTTGGGGACGTGTTAAGATTTGCTGGGAGGAGCCCGAAGACCGGGTAGGTGGCGTAGCTGACGACGCCGGGCTTCCGGCCCAGTCAGGCGCTAGTAAATGCGGTGCCGTATCTACTGTTCTTTGAACAAGTTGCTGATTGGGAATTCTCCCTGATGATCCCGGCGCGGCAGGAGGAGGCTTGGGAGGCTGGGCAGCCTCGCCCCGGGCTAAAGCTATGGGCTGAAAGAACCAAGCCCGCTAAAGGGGCTACAAGGGAAGATTCGAGAGCGAGTTGGTGGTCCGCTGTGCAGGCCAGCCTGCCATGTCTCTCGGGCTCCGTTGACCGCCTGGTCGAGGTCAAATGATAAGCAGTCATCCGTTCAGCCCCTTCAGTGGGCTTCGGCTTCTTAGCCCATGGCTTTAGCCCGGGGCGAAGCTGCTAGAAGAGCAGTGTGGCTTATCCAGCCCACGCGCAGAGATCAGTAAGGTCGTGGGCCACGAGGGAATATATAGAACCGTAATTATGAGCAGGTGTACTAGGCGGCGTTAGCTGGCCTAAAGCCTGTGGAGAGCAAGCCCTCGGCCGCCGCCAGTACTTCTTCGACCCTTATCTCATTCAGGGCACGGCAGGAGCGACAGGCGCTGCGCTTCCAG
>JAUSEJ010000408.1 GCA_030650265.1 Dehalococcoidia bacterium
TTTCCCTCAACGTCAACGGCAATGTCAGCGAATTTGTCAGTGGTACCACCCGAGTGTTTCAATTGAGCAACCCGGATGCGGAGTGTGCGACTCTCGAAATTGACGCGGCCGATTGGCTATTCTGACACGACCGCCCGTCAACGCCCACTTGTGCTGTCGACGTGGCGAGGCATGGACTAATCTTCACAGGCAAATATCTAATTCATGGAATAAGCTTTCGGCAGACGACAATCGCTGCGGATTAGAGTTAAACTGATATTGTTAGCATTGTGTCTAGTTCTTTCTGGCCGGCCCGGCCAAAACGGGCGCGGAATTTTGGTGGCCTGACCTCGTTGGTATATCACAAGAGAGGGGATAGGAAATGACACAGAAGAACACTTCGCCTACCATCGAAGCACTGGCTGAGTTGGCGTTGGCTCACCAGCGGCCGTGTCTTTCGCTCTACCAGACGACTCATCGGCACGGTCCTGAGAACCAGCAAGATCCGATCCGTTTCCGCAACCTGGTGAGAGACTTGGAGACATTGCTCCGGCAGAAGTATTCGTCGGGCGAGACGCGGCTCCTTCTTGAACCGTATGACAAGCTTGCTCACGATCCTCACTTCTGGAACGGCACTCAAGATGGACTGGCCGTGCTCAGCGGGCCCGGTTTGTTTCGTGTGTTCCTGCTCCAAAGGCCAGTCCCTGATCTGGCTATTGTAGCCGATAGTTTTCATACCAAGCCATTGCGGCACTTGCTGCAATCGGTCGATCGTTATCATATTCTGGGGTTGAACATGCAGAAGGTCAGACTGTTCGAGGGAAACCGTGACTCCCTAGACGAGATCGAGCCTGCTCCTGGAGTCCCGCGGACGATCGATGAAGCCCTTGGTAGCGAATTGACCGAGCCCCATGAGACGGTCTCCTCCTACGGTGGCGTTGGCGGGGAGAGCATGGCCATGCATCACGGCCACGGCGGGAGGAGGGACGAAGTAGATATAGACACCGAGCGATTCTTTCGTGCTATTGACCGCGCAGTGCTTGAGCACCATTCGCGGCCGTCTGGTCTGCCATTGATCCTTGCCGCTCTGCCCGAGCATCATCATCTTTTTCACCAGGTCAGTCACAATCCATTTCTGTTGGCCGCGGGAATAGAGGCAAATTCTGATGCCTTGCCGATGAATGAACTTCGGGAACGCGCATGGCAAGTTCTAGAGCCACAGTATCATGCCCGTATGGCCTCACTGGCCGATGGTTTTACCGAGGCGAAATCCAAGGGACTTGGCAGCGACGATCTAGAGCAGGTTGTTCAGGCGGCCGCCGCCGGGCGGGTTGCGACGCTGCTGATCGAGTCTGACCGCCACATTGCCGGCCAGTTTGATGCAGCGACGGGTCTGGTCCAAATAGCTAATCTCAGTCACCCGCTGGTCGATGACGTTCTAGACGATCTTGGCGAATTGGTCGCAAGAATGGGCGGGCAGGTCATGATTGTTCCGGCCGAACTGATGCCCGGGCGGATGGGACTGGCGGCAACCTACCGCTATTGAGCCGCTCGCGGTCATGAATAGGAGAGCGTCCCAGTTGAGGTTAGGCACAACCAATATGGTCGAATCACATGGCGATGCCGGCAACACCTACTTGTGCTGTCGATGGCGCAACTGCTCGGCCAGGTCAGCGATGCGCTCGGGATTCACCTTGTCGGCAAATCCATCATAGGTAAGGGTGATCCAGGGCTTGTTGCCAAGCTTCTTTGCAATGGATTCGGAGACCGCGCCGACAATACCTCCCGGCATACAGCCATGAGGCATCACCGAGATGACAGCAGCGAAGTGAGGGTCGCTCATCTGGCGGATGCCGCTCCCCAGTGACAAAACTGCTTCGGAGCCGCAACGGCCCGGCAAATAAGGGGCAGAGGTAGCCATGAGCAGCGCGGGACTGGGTTCCAACTCGGAGATTAGTTTCTTAACCCAGGAATAGGACCGATTTTCATAGTAGCCGGTGGTCATCTTTCGCAGGTAACCTCGGGCAATTTTGCGGAGGTCCCGGTTGACCAGGGCGTCTTCGATATTTCGCAGTGTAATGTAGTAGAGCCACTCTGACATGGGAGAGATCTCTACTTCGAGACCGTGGCTCTCGCAAAGCATGGCCAGATCCTTATTGCAGAACCGGTTGGCTCGCAAGTAGATCTCGCCGTTGATCCCCACCAGAGGGCGCCTTGGTAACGATGTATCGCGGATATCGTCCAGGGCACCCATGGCCTCTCGAAGTATCCCTTCGAAGGGCCGCTGCCCCTCGACCGCCTTGCTCAGACGGGCCAGAAACTCATCGTAGATCTGATTGCCCTCACCGACCTTACGCTCGTAAGGGCGGGTTCGCCAGAGCATCTTCTGGAGTAGGTCGTTGGCTATGAGTCCTCGCCAGGCGAGCAGTTCGAATTTGGTGCCCAGGCCGATATCAGAATACCCGTCGTTGGAGACTGTGGTCATGATCTCGAGGGGAATGCCACGTTCGTCGAGGATCTTCTGCTGCTCTTGAGCGTACTTGCCGAGCCGGCAGGGGCCATACGAGCCGGCCATGATGGCTCGGGCATTCTCGGGAAGCAAGCCGTCTTCCGCCATGCGGAGATAAACACCCAGCGTGTCTCGGAAGGGTAGACACTCTTTGCCGCTGGTGACGTCCCGGCTCAAGCCCATGCTGCGATCGTCGGATTCGGGCAGAACCTGGGCGTTGATGCCAAAGGCGCGCATAGCCGCGGCCGCTATCTCTGCGTGGTCTGACATACGAACCACCAGCACATTTTGGCCGGAGCGCACCGAGGTGCGAACCCGCCGCGCGTATTTCTCCGGATCGCCGGCCAGGTGCAATCCGGCCCGGCGATAGCCCTTAAGCGTGTCCACAAGCGCCTCGATGCGGGTTATGTATCCGGCCTCTGCTGCATGTTCATCTACTTCGATATGCCCGAGTGGTTTGCCACCCATGATATCCTCCACGATGCTCTCGATGAAGGAATTGGGGCCACAGCCAAAATTGGAGAGAAAAAGCCCAAAGATCTGCGGGCTTTCAGCGATAAGCTTTGAGGCAGCGAGGATCTTCCGCTCGTAGTTCCAGTAGGGCCGATCGGATATCTGCTTGACGTCG
>JAUSEJ010000428.1 GCA_030650265.1 Dehalococcoidia bacterium
CGATGACCGAAGACAGTCTGCATCATTGCCGAGCCCGTCGGCTCGCCGTAGAGCCACCAGTTCCGGACATACCACCAACCTGCTATTACTCCGGCTATGATGAAGCAAATCCCAACAAATCGCCAATAGCCAAACCTGCCATGGGAGCTCCTTGGCGGCCTGGCCCACAACCATTGCATGCCCAGCGCGGCAAGGACCAGTGGAATAAGCATCAGGGCGCTGACTTTCGCTAGTAGAGCGAGTCCCAGCACGAGACCGAGAGTCACGGCTTTTCTTTGGTCAAGTCCCCTGGTTATGGAACGAATTAGCAAGAGGATGCTCAGCGATGAGAGAGCGATTACGGCGCTGTCGTTGGTGACTGAGCTATTTATGAAGATGAATTGGGGGGTGAATGCCACCATGGCGGCAGCGCCAGTCGCTATGCTCCCCAAACCCGGCAGTACCTCGCGCGCGATGGCGTACGTGCTCAAAATAGCAATTGCGCCCAGGCACACAGAGAGCCAACGGAGCAATCGCGCAGCCAATGCTGTCCTGGAGAAGGAAAAGGTCTGTTCGGGGGGATGCACGTAGCGATTGACGTTGTCGAAGTGCTCGACGGACGCCGAGTCGGCCCAGGATGGGTTTATCCTCAGTAGCTGTTTGTAATCCGCCGTATCGATCCAGAAGGTCGCGATGGCGCCAACCAGGTAGTAAAGTGGGGGTTGACTGGCCTCCTGAGCGACATCGTGCCCGTATTTGTCCGGAGGCTGGATCGGTAGCTCTCGATGATCGACCACGTATTTGACAAAGGCGAAATGCCACTGCTCATCAGGGGATTCGAATAGGGGATTGATGAAGCTATACGTGACCCCCAGCACGATGTAGGCAATAATAATGCCGGATAGGAGTAGGCGATGCCAACGACGACCTGTCTGTGCCATTGGCACGACAGAAGCCAGACGAATAGCTACGGCCTCCTTAACCGAGAAGCTTTCTAGCGCAAGATTTGATACGCGGGTGGCGAAAGCCGTTGCAAGTCGAGCTAACTGGGTCAGCCATTGCCGGGCTGGTAAGCTATTCACAACTAGAGGCATCTCCGGAACATCTATTTGGGGGCATTGACTATGATATCGGGAATGCTAATGTAATTCTGACCATTCTGATCGAGCAGCGTGAGCCGTATGTTCTTGACAAGGCTATACATGCCTGTAACAAGAGAGTATCTCCCGGGTGGTGCATCAGCCCGAACCTGGATAACGTGTTTGTCAGCGATTACTTCTCCGATATCCCAAAGGTGCGTGGGATAGTAAGCGCCAACCGGTTGGCTATCATGCTGACCATACAGCGATTGGTTTTCACTGAGCAACTGAGTGAACACAGTGTAATCATCGCCAGTCTTTTGAAGGGCTCGCCAGTAGAGAGTGAGATCGATCTTGCCGCCCGCGTTGACGGTTGTTGTGTCGAGGTCGTAGCCAACAAGTTCCACAATGTTGTCGAAGTTTGACATGGTGATGGGATGGGTTGGCATGGGATAAGGGGTTCGGCCTCCCAGTTTAATCTCGGCCAGTAACAAGATGTCACGCAGAGGCTTCATATTACTGTCATAGGTAGCAAGGCCTGTCATCGTCGGAAGATAATACATGCCAACGGCAAGTCGCGCGAGTGATGGCGCTTCGGCGGCAGCGCGGATGGAAAGTAGATGGGTCTCGGCAAAAACATCGCCAGGTTTCAATAAACGCGTTGCCAGCGTGCCCAGGCCTGGATATGTATCCTCCTGGGCTATAGTTTGGCCGTTCTTGCCATAGACGTGAATGAAAATACTGAAATCCTTTTCCATAGTTGTCATGACTTGCCAGTACAGAGTCAGTCCGATTTTGCCGCCAGGCGACACTTGTTGTTGATCCAGGCGATAGCCAACAAGGCGCATCATTTGGCCGAAGTTGAAATCGACTCTCTGAATGCCGGCTGGAATATCCTTCTCCGTAATCATCGGAGGAGTTGCATAGGCCGGAGCTATGTATAGGGCGGGAGCCAGAGCCGAGAAGCCAAGCAGAAAAGCAACCATTATCGACAATGGCAACCATGAAATCCTTCTGGGGACAAGGGCGGCCCATCCAATGGCAAAGAGCAGTGCGGCGCCCGAGATAGCAGGGAAGATCAGGCGTCCCTGAGAGGCCAGAGTAGTTTGAGTCCACCGTATAAAAAGCCCAAAGTTGATGAGCAGCCATCCGGATGGAATAAGGACCAGGACACTGGAGGGAACCGGGACCGAGCTATTGCCGAACATAGTCGATGCTTTTCCCTTAGCTTCTCTCCATATCGACCTAAGAATAGGGCCCTCATGCGTGCTCCGGGCGGAGGAAACCCGGTCGATGAAGAACAGGCTTACAGATAGCACGAGACCCAGCAATGCGAGGATACTTGCACCATCGAGCAGTTGATAGATCCATTCGTCGCCGATAACGTTTACCCCGCCGAAAAGGCCCCAGAAGGATATTCTGAAACCCTGAAACTCTGAGAGAAGGTCAAATATACCGGGTGTTGGCACGCGTATTCCTACGATCTTAAGCATCATACTGAGCCCGGTTGGATCGCCATAGAGGAGCCAGTTCCGAACGTACCACCAGCCGGCGATGAGAGAGGCGATCACCGAAACGATGATGGCGTGATGGATGAAGCGAGTCAGCGACCGCTGTCGCCAGCAGATGAGAGCAAGGCAAGCAAAGATCAGCGGAATCAGGCCAAGACCGGTAAGCTTTGAGAGTAGGGCAAGGCCCAATATCACACCCAGAACGCAGCTTCGCCTGTAGGTGATTCCGGTCTTCACGTAGGAGATCAGTGTCAACACTATGACGCTTGCCAGCAATGTCATCAGGTTGTCGTTGTTGACTGAAGCGGATATAAAGTTGAATTCCGGAGTAAAGGCGACCAGAGCGGCAGCAGCCAGAGCGATCGAGCGACGAGACGGGTAGATCAGGCGGGCGATGCGGTAAACGCATATAATAGTCGCAACCCCCATTAGTAGTGTCAGCCACCGTATTACGTGGACGGCCAGCGCCGGTCCGTGGTAGGGGAAATCCTCCTGAGGGCCGTGAATGACCATATTCTTGTTGCCATGGGCAAGGGGAATACCGACCTTGGCGTGGGGGTTCAGCCAAACTAGCGCGTTGGCGTCGCCGGTATCAATCCAGAACGTGGCGGCTGCGGCCAGCGCATAGTATAGGGGCGGCTGACTTCCCTCTTGCCTTGCCACATTGTCCTCGGGCACAGGCTGTTGAATTGGCAAGCCCTTGCCATCAGCCAGCAGCTTGACGAAGGGATAGTGAGAGATCTCGTCGGAGGCTTCGAGAATGGGGGTGGTCACGCTGTAGTATGCTCCCAGAACCAGGTATGCCGTGAGGATTATTACAATTCCGAGGTCATAGCGATGGACCGCAAGATTTTTCCTCATTTGGCAGTTGCTCCTCCCGGGATAATTGTCGCCGGCACGTTGACTAGTATAGCAGATTCGGCGGACCCTCCCTCAAGGATATTGACTCTGATGCCCGTTGCTGCGTCGTACATTCCGATCCTCAACTGGTAGGAGTCTGAGGTGAGGCCGGGTGGCAGGCTGATGATATGCCGATCGACGATTTGATCGCCAGGATCCCACATCGACGTAGGGTATAGCCCGTTGTTGGGCATGACGTCTTGCTGGGCGACGATGTTGGCTTGGGAGTTGAGCAGGTGAACGAACACTGTGTAGTTCTTGTCTGGCTTCTGGCGCACTAGCCAGTATAAGGTGACAGCCAGTGGCGGTTGACCAGTTGCCGCATTCTCGAGTGAGCCCGAAACCGTCTTGTCTGCATTTTTGGCTTGCGTCACCTCAGCCCCCAGGCGGTATCCTTCCAACGTTATGCCGTTCCCAAAACTAGCATTCAACGGATTCGGGATGGGCTCCAGGCTTGTCGGAACGATTTTAACCGTGGTCACGTCGGACGACTCTGAGTCAGGCTTGTCGGCCCGGCGGACTGGTAGTCCTGCCATCGTTTTTCGATCGTAGAAGCCGACCAGAACGCTTGCCAGGACAGAAGAATCAACCGTTCCGATAATGGGTACATAATAGACGTCGCGGACGATGGTGCCAGGTTTCCAGAAACTTGTCGGGTATCGTCCAAGACCGGGATATGTATCACGTTGGCCATAAAGCCGCCACGAACTATCCACTAGTTTGACGTACACGGTGTAGTCTTCGGAAATCATCTTTAGAGGTCGCCAATACAGCGTCAACTTAAGGCTCACATCGGGCGATACAGTGACGCTTCCCGGTTGACCATTCTGAATTGTTGAGCCAGATAGCTGGTCTTCCGCTTCAAGATCGTAGCCGGTTAGCTCAATCATATCGCCATAGATTATGGACGTTGGATTCTGCGCAGATGGACGGGCCGTCATATCATAGGTGGGCGGGTAGGCATAGGCCGGGGCAATGAAGCGAAAGGGAACCGTGATGGCGAGAAGCAGAAGAAGAACAGACAAGCAGACATAGACGTAGGGACGCGTCCTTGACGGAGTCAAGCGCCCGATACCGTAAAGAATGAGAATAGAGGCTACACCTATGGTTGGCAGGAGCAATCGACCCAAGGACGCATTGTTGCTCTGCATCCAACGCAGCAGTGCCGCGAAGACGAAGAGGCACCAGAGGGCGAAAACGACGAAGCAGACCAGGCGTGTCCCGTAGGCGGTCTTCCTTTCGGGCTGTCGATGTCTTGAGGACAAGGACCATGCTTGTCTGATTGATCCGTAGAGAAGTCCGATCAACGAGAGGCCCACGATCAGATTCAGCGCCTGGTAGATCGGTTCCATGACGAAGATGTTGCCCCAGCCGAAAGCGGCCCAGAAGCTTCGCTGTACCGCCGGGAGTTCTGGTAGAAGATCGAGAAGGCCGGGCGTAGGATCGCGATGACCGAAGACAGTCTGCATCATTGCCGAGCCCGTCGGCTCGCCGTAGAGCCACCAATTCCGGGCATACCACCAACCGGCGAGCGCTCCGGCGATGAGGAAGCAAAGCCCGAGAAATTGCCAGTAGCTATATAGGCTATGGCCGTTCTGTCGCGGTTTGGCCCAAAACCATTGAATACCGAGCGCCGCAACAATTAGGGGAATAAGCATCAGGGCGCTAAGCTTAGCTAGCAGTGCTAGTCCCAGGACGAGGCCGAGTGTCACGGCTCTTCTGCGGTCCAGGCCTCTCGTTATGGAACGGATTAGAAGAAGGATGCTCAGTGACGAGAGGGCGATGACGGCGCTGTCGTTGGTGACTGAGCTATTGACGAAGATGAATTGGGGAGTGAACGCCACCATGGCGGCAGCGCCAAGCGCCAGACTTCCATGTCCGGTCAGAACCTCTCGAGCGACGTAGTACGTGCTCAAAATGGCGATTATGCCAAGGCCCACGGACAGCCAACGGAGTAAGCGAGCTGACAATGCTGTCGTGACGAATGAGAACGTCTGATCGGGTGGATGCACGTAGCGATTCACGTTGTCGTAGTGCCAGGTGGGACCGCCGTAGGCCCACGATGGATTTGACCGGAGTATCTCTTTGAAATCCGCTGTATCGATCCAGAAGGTCGCCATGGCGCCTACCAGGTAGTAAAGTGGGGGTTGACTGGCCTCTTGAGCGACATCATGCCTGTATTTTTCTGGAGGTTGTATCGGTAGTTGACGATGATCGACCACATATTTGACAAAAGCGAAATGCCAGTTCTCATCAGGAGATTCGAACAAGGGATTGACAAAACTATACGTGACCCCCAGCACAATGTAGGCAATAACGATGCCGGATAGGAGTAGGCGATGCCAACGGCGAACCGTCTGTGGTTCACTCACAGTCATGATACTCCTCGACGCTTGATTGAGACGAACGCTCGACAGATTCCGGTCAAGACCTGTGGATCTCCTCATAAATAGAGATGGTCTTCCCTGCAATTGAAGACCACGAGAATTCCTCCGCCAATCGGTGGGCTTCCTCGCCCAGCCTGAGGCGGGTTTCTGGCTGATTAGCCAGAGCCGCAATGGTAGTTTTGAGCTCAGCCGCGTTATCGGGTTCGACCAGCATGGCATGAAGGCCATGTATGAACTTTGGTATGTCGTCGGCGGCCAAACTTTCCACTACGCTTTCCCGGCGTCGGGTCGATACGATGGCCAGGCCGTGGGCAAGGGCTGCCATGAGGGTCCCTCGCCGGAACGAGGCGCCATCGCGAAAGGGCAGAACGCAGATGTCCGAAGCGAGCAGATGAGCGGAAACCTCGGTGGTTGTACTGAAACCGGTCCAGATTCCCTGGTCCTCAAGTCCGAGGTCGTGAATTCTCCTAACGATCTCGCGCCGGTAGACGATATTAGTCGGGTCGGAGCTACCTACATCGGCGCCGATCATTAGAAGCCTGGCCGCCACCTTGTCGTCGATAAGACTTCGCAGCGCCTCCAGAAGTGTATCTACGCCCTTGCTATGGTTGAGAAAGCCGAAATAGCTCAGCAGGATTTGGTCGCTCTCCACTCCCAGTCGTGCTCTCCAGCGGGTACGGTCGAAGTCGTCGGGAGGATCGAAGGGGATGTTGCTGCCGATCGGTACCACTCTGATGTCGGGAGAAGTAGCGGGGTCGGTGGCTGAGACATCGCGTCTTCCCGTCCGATATATGGCGCGGGCTCGCACCAGGTCCTCCTCATTTGTGACGATAGTCCGATCGCTGCCTCGCATGATAGCCAAAGTTACCTTGTGGCGGAGCCCGCCAGCCTTAGGGAACAGGTAGGGCGGGAGAGTATCATGGAGGGTGGTTACGATGGCAGGGCGATGGCGGAGCTTCCGTAGCCACAGCGGCAACAGATTTATAGCCGGATGCATAGCATAAGCGCCGGTCTGATACTGGATATGGAGTATGTCGGGATGATTAGCGTTGAGATGGCCAAGGATCTGGGCCCAAGATCTAAAAGTCCATTGCAGTACGATGGGAAAGACCGGCCAGAGGTCAATTTTATGGTCCGCTGCCGGCTCAAACTGGCCATGGCGTTCAAAGTTGACCCGACGCGCTTCAACTGACGTCAAGACCGACACTGCCACTCCCGTTTGGTGGAGGGCTGATGCCAATTCTCGTGTGTAGTCGGCGACTCCACCCTGCATGGGAGGATACTCGCCCGTAACGAAACAGACTTTCATGCTTGTAATCCCGATCGCAAGACCCGCAGGAGCAGGCCGAGTCTTTCTTTCCGCAGCGGTCGTTTGTGGCCCAAAAGGAACTTTAGTCCCTCCTCAAGAACCTGGAATACGTAAGTAGCCAGGATGAAAAGGCGTAATGCAGTGGCGGCGGGAAGGCCGAAATGTTTGCGATAGAGTTTCAGCTTGCTATCGTTGAAATAGATATGCCGTTGAGGCAAATCCCTCTCACTGCTCTTGCCGTAATGATGGACTACCTCCGCCGAGGCGAGGAAAGCCACCTTCCAGCCAGCTTTCTTGATTCGCCAACACCAATCAAGTTCTTCCGAATACATGAAGAAGTCGTCGTCGAGAAGACCTACCTCAGCGATGGCTGTGCGGCGAACCATCAAGCAGGCGCCCACGACCCAGTCTACATCCTGCTCTCGATCTGCGGGCAAGTCAAGACAATAGTAGCGGGAAAGGAGGCGAGAGCGGGGAAAGTAGCGCTGCAGAATTGTGCTCTCGACGAATCCCGTGGCAAGGGTCGGAAAGCGCCGGTGGGAGGACTGTACGGATCCGTCGGTATTGAGTAGCTTTGGGCCGACTACTCCTATCTCGGGATGATCGTCCAAATAGGTTACCATTGTCTCCATCGCCTGGCCGACAATCTCGGCGTCGGAGTTAAGCAGAATGACATACTGACCCTGACTGAGAGATATCGCCTGGTTATTTGCCTTCGTAAAGCCAGCGTTTGTCTCGTTTGCCAGCAATCTCACCTGGGGAAAGCGCGCTGCCACCATGTCGGCGCTGCCGTCGGTCGAGGCATTGTCAACGACCAGGACCTCGAAGGACAGTGGGCGTCCGTCAGGTAGTAGGTGCCATTGGTCGGTATCGTTCAGGTCCACCCGCAGCGACTCGAGGCATCTCAGCAACAGATCTTTGGTATTCCAGTTTACGATAATGACGGAGAGATCCAGGTGATCCATGCGCGCTACTTCTCCAAAGCCCCTAGTTGTTAGACGGTAAACCCGTAATCAATTCTAAACTTTGACCTTGGGCAAGCTTTCCCGGCTAAAGCCTCGACGTCCTGTGGCTGGCGGCTCCAGGAGGTCGAGGCTTTAGCCGGGGATCGCCGCTGAGATAACGAAAGGTGCTCACAAAGCCCACTACCACATTCTCGCTAACTTGACATAAGTAACAAGACTGAACCATGCCATCGTGGCACTTAGGAATAGGCCGTGTAGCCCGTCCTTGTAGCCTTCCCACTCGATGTAGCGGCGCTTGAATTCCCGCACCGGCTGAAGGACGAAGTTCTGTGGCTTGGGCCTGATGCCCTTACCGTGCATGGTGCGAGCTTCGTAGGTCGAGTAATAGTTCTGTTTGGCGAGTAGCTGGGATAGCCTTTCGTAGTTGTAGTGAATAATCGGATTTGACAAGTAATCGACTTTGCCCGGCACTATGGGAAACTCGTGCACCTCACGGGTAGCGTCATAACTCGCCTGTCCTCGCATCAGTAGCCTCAATTGATGGTCAGGATACCAGCCAGCATGTTTTATCCATTTCCCCAGAATGAAGTTTCGGCGGGGAATCCAGAAGCCCCGCGGCAGGTCCGGGTCATCCGGCCTGTCATGAATGTTTAGGCGGACCTCCTTCGCTAACTCGGGTGTGCAGCGCTCGTCAGCATCCACGAATAGGATCCAATCGCTCTGCGCCAGCATCAGGGCGGCGTTCCGTTGATCGGAGAAATTTGTAAAGGCCCGCTGGTGAACCTGATTTGTGAACCGGCCGGCAATTTTCACCGTGGCGTCTGTGCTGCACGAGTCCAGCACAACGATCTCGTCGGCCCAGGTGAGCGTGCCAAGGCAGTCGGCGATGTGCCGTTCTTCGTTTCGGGTTATGACGACAGCGGATAAGCTAGGCAAAACTATCAACCGCCAATCTGGCGAGTTTCAAAGTGCCCAGTTCCTGTCCCAGCCCGTCTGCGTCGAGCGATCCGGCCCTGAAGCGTCTCTCTGCCCGGCGTCCCTCACGCCAGAAACCCAACTTCATAATCAAACGGGCTGCAAGGCAAAACAGGTACGAGTGGTGTTTCCGATTGAGACGAGCCCGGCTCTTGAATAGTTCGGCGTACATGGCGCCCCTAATCTGGCGCGCACTCTGGCCGCCGTAGTGTACTATCCTCGCCGCCGGCAGGCAGTACAATCGCCAGCCTTTCTTCTTCATCCGCAGGCACCAGTCGATTTCCTCGCAGTACATGAAGAATTGCTCGTCAAACATCCCCACTTCGTCGATCACCTGCCGTCGAATCATCATGCAGGCGCCGAGGGGATGATCTATTTCGACTGGACGGTCGTCATGGGGAACGGGATAGCGGCCGTTGAGACGCGAGTTGGAGAGACGATGATTGATCGGGAAGAAGTCGAAGAAGGTCATTAATAGACTCGGGAAACGGAAGGCGCTATGCTGATGAGTGCCATCGGGGTTCTGTAGTTGGGCACTCGCGACTGCCACCGCCGGATTCTGGTCGAGGAACCCGGCTAGCTTGGGAATGGCATCGGCCAAGACCAGGGTGTCTGAGTTCAGGAGAAGGACGTGCCGTCCTGAGGCGATCTGCATAGCTTGATTGTTGGCGGCGGCAAAGCCACGGTTGTCTTCGTTGGCGATCAGAACAACCTGGGGAAATCTTCGCGAAACCATATCCCGGCTGCCATCTGTGGAAGCATTGTCGACGACTATGACTTCTTGGGGTATCGTCGGTTCCGAGTTCCGCGCGAGAGGACTCCGATCGGACCCGGTTTCGCTCTTCTGGACCAGTTCCGTGTGTTTGCCGTAAACGGAGTCCAGGCAGTCTGCCAGAAGGGAAGCGGTATTGAAACTGACTATGACCACCGAGACATCTAGCATGGCATTCTAATAGCCGACGCGAATCGTTTGAATGCCGACATCGCCACCGGGGAAGCCGACGCCGCTCTGCTCGACGGCGGCCCAAAAGCGGAGCTCCGGAGTGCGACTGAGAACCTTGATTGTTCCAGCGATCGTCGCCTCTTCGCCGGGAGCGAGATCCTTGGGGAGGCCCCAGCGGACCGGATAAGGACTACCGGCCAGATTCCACATCACGGCGACACGCCATAAGCCGGGGCGTTCGAAGTACTTGGGGGTCGCTCCGTCATCTTCCAGCCAATAGTTGTAGGTCATGTTTGTACTATAGGCGGTGCCGGGCGGTGGGCCCATGGTGCGAATAAGAGTGTCACCGGTATTCTTGACCATTATCTTGACGTTCAGGTCGCCGCCGAGAAAGACAGACGTCGGGCTAAACTGCACCCTGGTTATTTGCAGCTTCGGTTTACCGCCGCCGTTTATGGTTACAGGCGTGACTCGCTCTGTTACGTTACCAGACTTGTCGCGCGCCATTATGTGGATTATGTACTTGCCATCTTGCAGCAGGGCAGCGGAGGACGTGCCGTTCCAATTGTAGGAATACAGGCCGGCATGCTTCTGGTTTGGCGCCTCAAGCAGGTATTTTGCATCTACGTTGGGACCGTTGGCAACTATGGTTACCTCGGCATCCTTGGTGATACCGTACTGAATCAGTGTTTCGTCGTCCTTCGAGTCTCCGTTTGGCGAGATGGCATCGGGAATGGCGCCAAGATTCTCGATCTCGGGCGCCACGGTGTCGGCGTTCACTACGTCAATTCGTCCTCGTCCCTCTTCGCGTCTTCCCTGATCATCAACGGCCTCAATTACGAACTGATACGTGCCGTTAGGAAGGATTCGTCTATCCGCCCCATCCGGGTCAGGTGCGTACGAGCCGTCGAAGCGCGCCTGATAGTGCCCGCTCTCTCTTGGCTCCTTGTAGCGAATGATGTAACGTCGTGCGGTCGCACTTTCGAGCCAGATGGAAACCTGACTCCTGGCCGACAGCGAATAGCCTAGCATGGCGAAATCATCCAGCCCGTCGCCGTTTGGCGAGATTACGGTGGTGGATGAGCTTGTAGAGCCCAGAAGATTGCCGGCCCGGCAACCGATGGTGGTAGAAGCAGCGCTTGCCAGAATCAGGACGATAGTAACGATGGAAGCGGAAATGCGGCCAGAAGCCAAAGGATGCAACCTCCCAGATTGCCATAATTCTAATAACAGGACCGGTCGCTTTCCTTGCGACAACCGCGGGTATACTACCAGATTGGTTGAGAGGGGTCAAGGAAATTTGCCTTCCCTATGTCATTAGACTACCAGCCATGGCTCAGCCGTTCGGCCAGTGACGTCGGCAGCCCGAGCGCTCTCATAGCGCGCTGAACCGCCTCGACGTCGTATGGAACCCGATGATGAGTGATGGTGGAAGCCGTGACATCGAGGAGCGCATAACTAGCCCTTGGATCTCCATCACGCGGCTGACCCACGCTTCCCGGATTGAAAAGGATTCTTCTTCCCTGCCGGGCGATTTGCACCGGTTGTCCTGCGGGAGTTGCTGAGACGACGCAGGTCTTGTTCTCCGGGACGTAGACATAAAGAACAGGGACGTGGGTATGCCCTACGAGACCATGTAGGGTTTGGAGATAAGAAAGGCTGGTCTTCGCCTTAGCGGCAGATGATATGTAGTCCCAGGTCGGGTCAAGCGGGCTGCCATGGACAAGCGTGTAATCCCCCTCGCTGCAGTGCATTGGCAGAGAGGCCAGAAACTGGCGATTGTCCTCGCTCAATTGGTCCATTGTCCACTTGATCGCATCTTTCGCCGCCAGGTTGAAGTCTGCCAGATCGAGCAGTCCGGCCGCCGCCGCATCATGATTCCCGAGGACGCAGCGAAGATCGAGCTGCTTGAGAAGTTCTACGCATTCGTTGGGGGCAGGACCATAGCCAACTATGTCGCCCATGCACCAATACTCGTCGACCGGCCCTTTGTCCCGCAAGTCAGCGATTACGGCCTTCAAAGCCGTTAGATTGCCATGAATGTCTGACATTAGAGCGCAACGCACGAGGTCTCTGCTCCTTGTTTGGGAATCGCTCAGGGTGTCGGCATGATAATATCATGTCCAGCGCCGGGCGTCGAGAGACCGGCGTATCGGACCGTTTGCTTGTTTTGGCTTGTGACGGGAGTGCCGAACATGTATAATCGAACCCATGAAAGTCGCGGATGTTGGTGAATTTGGCCTTATCGAATTGGTCTCCGGGACTATCCGTGGATTCAAGCCATCTGATTTGAGCCCGCATAGCGGCCTGCCATCTGCCTTTTACCATGCTCCGTCACCAGCACTGGTCGATATCGGGGACGATACTACCGTCTGGCGGAGCCAAACCTCGGTGCAACTGGCCACTACGGATACTCTGGTCGAGGATGTTCATTTCTCTCTGGCCTTCGCTACCTGGCGAGAGCTGGGCTGGAAATCACTTGCCGTCAATATTAGCGACATTGCGGCCATGGGCGGGTTGCCGCGCTACGCTCTCGTCACTCTCGGCCTGCCAGGCGATCTGGAAGCCGGGCATATCATCGACCTCTATAAGGGGATGTTGGACATAGCCTGGCGGTTCGGGATTGCGGTGGTGGGAGGAGATATGGTGAGGTCGAGGGAAATCTTCATAACGGTCGCTTTGGTGGGCGAGGCGCCGCCCAGGGCAGGTTCAAGGACCGACTATCTCCTTCGTTCGGGAGCGAAGGAGGGCGACCGGATCGTCGTGACCGGCCATCTCGGCAGCTCGGCAGCGGGCTTGAAGATGTTGTCTCAAGGTCTCCCCATTGAGTCGGAAGCGGCGGCTTACCTGAGAGAAGCGCATCTTCGACCTGTGCCGCGGGTAAGAGAAGGGGAGCTAATAAGGGGCGAAGGCGGTCTATCGGCGATGGATATAAGCGACGGATTGGTGGCAGACCTGACTAAGGTATGCCAGGCTAGCGGGGTAGGCGGTACGGTCTTTGTTGATACTCTACCGATTCATCCCTTCGTACGCGCCCATTTCCCGGAGGAGGCAACGACCCTCGCCTTGTCGGGTGGGGAAGACTACGAATTGCTGTTTACGGCACCGGCCGACCTGGTGGCGCGGGTACAGAGAGCGATCGATACTCCAGTTACGGTGATCGGACAGGTCACGGCAGAACGGGCAGGCGTTGTTCGACTGCTCGATGGATGCGGGCAGGAAATTCAGCCTCGCCAGCAAGGCTGGGACCACTTCAGGAGGGAATGATGTCAGCTTTGCTCTCCCTGACCAGCAAGAGTCGGAATCGGACGCAGCTTTTTGGCGAGGAGTTGGGTAAGCAGGCCGGGCAAGGCGACGTGTTTCTGTTGGTGGGAGGACTTGGCGCCGGCAAAACTAGCCTCACTCAGGGTTTGGCCAGAGGGCTGGGACTTGGAGAATACACCCGGAGCCCAACTTTCACTTTGGTCAACGAGTACAATGGGAGGCTGACTCTCTACCACATGGACCTGTACCGGCTGGAGTCAGCCGAAGAAGTAATGGATCTGGGCATAGAAGAGTATCTCTATGGTCGGGGAGTTACCGTAATTGAATGGGCTGATCGGGCAACCTTCCTCTGGCCTCACGAGTATCTGTTGATCAAGCTAACGTATTTGAGCCCGACCAGGCGGCAAATCGAACTCGACGCCGAAGGCCCCCGGTATGTGAAAATCATCGAGGAGCTGCGACGAAAAGGAATGGGCGACTGAATGTTAATGGCCATCGATACATCGACCCGAATAGCGAGCGTTGCCCTGTTTGATGGGTGCGACGTGGCGGCGGAGATTACATGGCAGTCGGAGATGAACCATACGGTGGAGCTCTTTCCGGCCATACAACATATTATGGCGCTTGCCATGATCGGTATGCCGGATCTGACGAGGCTGGTGGTAGCAATCGGTCCGGGGAGCTTCAACGGTCTCAGGGTTGGCTTGAGCGCCGCCAAGGCTCTATCGTTCGGCTTGCGCCTGCCGCTCGTCGGGATATCGACACTGGAGACCCAAGCCTACCAGCACTTCTGGTTCGACGGGCCAGTTTGCTCCCTGCTGCGAGCCGGGCGGGAGGAGATCTTCGCCGCCCTGTTCCAACGGCAGGATGGGGCGTGGCGACGACTGGTTGACGAACACATCACTACACCACAATTGTTATGTGACAGGGTAGGTGGTGAGTCAATCTTCACGGGTGAGATAGACATCCGCTTGGCTTCCGAGGTTATGGCCTGTTGGGGTCCAACGGCTATAATACCGCCGGCTGAGGCCCGTCTGAGACGCGCCGGCTTCCTGGCGGCTCTCGGCTGGCGGCGGCATGAAGCTGGCCTGGCAGTCGATCCGGCAACTCTCCAGCCTCTTTACTTGCGGCGTCCGCCGATTACCATGCGCAAGAAACCTTGACGAGAGGCGATATGTCCCATGAGTAACCTGGCGGTCCCTGCGGACGGGCGGGCCATAACACGTCGAGTTTTCGCGCTTTCCTGGCCGGCGGTGGCAGAGCAATGGCTAAGTATGCTGGTTGGACTTGTGACCACTTATCTCGTCGGTCATCTAGGCGCTGCTCCGTTGGCGGCGGTCGGACTTAGCGAGCAGATCATGCAGATCGGCATCGCTCTTTTTGCTTCTATCGGGGTGGGGAGCACGGTGATAGTCGCCCGGCATGTGGGAGCGGGAGAGTATTCACAGATTAGCCGGGTCATTCAGCAGTCCTTTATCGCTGCGGCAATCATCGGCCTGACGAGCTCCTTGTTTGTCTCAATATTCGCCCACTCCATTCTCGCCCTGTTCCGGGTAGGGCCCGAAGTTGTGGAAGTCGGCGGGGTATACCTGCGATATGCTGGCAGCAGCCTGTTTCTAGCCACTATGATGTTCGTCGGCGCCGCTATCTTGCGCGGGGCCGGTGACACCAGGACCCCTATGCTGGTCATGCTCGTGGTGAATGTGACAAACGTCGTCCTAAGCGTGGTCCTCATCTACGGCGCATTTGGTATTCCTGGGCTGCAAGTAACCGGAGCGGGAATCGCTACAGCTATTGCCCGGGATATGGGAGGCATCGCCATGGTTGTTCTGGTGTTGAGGGGAAGAGGTCGGGTGAAATGCAATTTTCTCCAGAATCTCAGCGTAGACACTAAAATAATCAAGCGAATCCTGAATGTTGGTATCCCGGCAGGGCTGGAGTCGTTTCTGATGTCTACCGCCATGCTTGCCTTTGCAACCGTTGTCGGTGGACTTGGCACAGTATCACTGGCTGCATATGTCATGGCAATTCGGATCGACGGAATCAGAGCTATGCCCAGCTTCGGCATCGGCATGGCGACTACTACCCTCGTGGGACAGAGCTTAGGGGCCGGGCGCCCAGACCTCGCTAGAAGAAGCGCTCGCACCGGCGTTTATTACGCGGTGGCCATTGTGACGGTGATAGGGATCGGCCTCTTCATCCTTGCCGAACACATAGCCGCGTTCTTTGTCAGCGATCCGGAAGTTATCATTCAGACAGCCATGCTTACCAGAATCCTTACCTTTTCGGCGCCCGCTCTGGCGATTACTCATGTGCTGTCCGGGGGTCTCCGTGGGGCGGGCGACACCCGCTGGGTGCTGGTCAGCATGATAGGCTGCTTATGGGCGGGCAGGGTGTTTACGGGTCTGCTTCTTTCTACGGTCTTCGGCATGGGGGTGGCCGGCGCCTGTATCGCCATGGTTGCTGATCTCTACGTGCGGGCAGGCCTGTGTTGGTGGCGGTTTGACTCTGGCAAGTGGGAGCGAATCGTCGTATAATTTCCCTTAACGTTGTGATTTGAGGTAGGTGGATGGACAGGGCGCTGCTAATTCTTCTCGTAGCCATCTCTTTTTCGGTATCGGGCGAGCTTCTCCTGAAGCACGGAATGAACACGGTGGGCATGTTTAGCTTGCAGCCAGGCCTGATTATATCGGGCCTTGTTCGCACCTTTACCAACTTGTTCGTATTGGGGGGATTCTCGTTGATCTTCCTCGGCTCTGTTTTCTGGCTTTCGGTGTTGTCCAGACTTCCCCTCAGTCTGGCTTACCCGCTGCTAAGCCTCAGCTACGTTCTGGTAGTGCTCTCGGCCTGGCTCATACTCAAAGAGAGCATTTCGGTGACCCGGGTGGTCGGGGTTTTTATCATTATGTCGGGCGTTGTGGTAGTTTTTAGGAGTTGATTTGCTTCGCATTATCGAAAGCCGCGATCAAGGAGTGTCATGCCCACGGTAAGTGAACTCGGCGTCCTCGCTCGACAGAGCATTGGCGCTCGATCGCCGGAAAGGGCAATCGAGTTAGGTATGCACGTACTCAGTTATTATCCGAAGGCTATTGACGCCTGCTGTGTGTTGGGCCTGGCATATGCGCTAAGAGGAGAGGTCAGGAAGGCGGGTGACTACTTCAAGCTGGTTTTGAGTGCCGACTCGGAGGACCAGACCGCCCTGGCTGGCCTCGGCGCGGCCTACAAGGAAGAGGGACGATCGCAGGAGGCCATGGCCTTGTTCCAGTGGGCGCTGGACCTGCAACCTGACGGTGCCCGCCTTCGCCGGGAGGTGTTAGGTCTCAGCCGCTTGTGTGACGCCATTCCCCGGGACAGGCTCAAGCCCACCCGGGGAGGTTTGGGCCGGATCTATCTCCGGTCTGGCCTATATGACAGGGCAGCCAAAGAACTGGCAGTTGTTCTTGCGGCAGAACCGGACCGCCTCGACGTGGCGGCCGGCCTGGCCGAGTCCCTATGGCGAGCGGAGCGATATGGCGAGGCGGCGCAGGTCTGTAATGGCATCCTTGACCTTGCGCCAGACTGCCTGAAAGCAAAGCTGCTTCTGGCGGAGATGGGCATGGCGGGAAA
>JAUSEJ010000433.1 GCA_030650265.1 Dehalococcoidia bacterium
GGCAGAAGATTGTCAACCAGGCTGTCGGCGGCTTGGGTTTTGTCGCCCACAGTCCCATAGTTCCCAACACCTGGGCCTACAAGACCGACGTCAAGCAGTATGGCTACGATCCGGAGAAGGCAAAAGTCCTCCTCGATGCTGCTGGCTGGAAGCTCGGCGCTGACGGCGTGCGGGCAAAAGACGGAACGAAAATGAGCTTTGCCCTTCTCACCAACGACGACAAGTCACGCATCCGCTGTGCAGAGGAAGTGGCCAGGCAATTTCGCTTGCTTGGCATCGACGTGAAGGTTTCGGCGAGTGGCTACACCGGCCTTATCCAGAATTTTCTCATCCCCCGCAAATTCGATGCCATTCTCTATGGTTTGTCGACCGGCGGCGACCCCGACCCCTATAGTTGGTGGCATAGTACGCAGGCCAAGCCCGACGGCTTCAATTTCTCTTCTTTCTCGAACAAGCGAGCCGATGACCTGTTGGAGGCGGCCCGGCAAACCTCCGACAGGCAGAAGCGCATCGCCAACTACGATGAGTTCCAGAGTATCTTTGCCGACGAAGTGCCCAGCCTCCTGCTCTACTACCCTGCCTACGCCTACGCCATCGATTCTCTGGTGAAAGGTCCCGACTTTGGCGTGATCTTCGATTCCAGTTCTCGCTTCCTCAACATTACCGACTGGTACGTTAGAACCAAGCGAACAATGTTCATGACAAAGTAGCGACACGATGGAGACATTATGGCCTTCGAACGAATTAAGCTTGAACTAACCGGAATGGCCTATGGCGGCGATTGTCTGGGGCGATTGGCCAACCAGGTGGTCTTTGCCGGCCCCGGCATTCCGGGCGAAGAAGTAGTGGTCGAAATCACCACAAATAAGAAAGACTACAAGCGAGGGAAGGTGGTGGAAGTGCTCACGCCATCCCCGGCGCGCGTGACGCCCCTCTGTCCCCTCTTTGGCCGTTGCGGCGGCTGTCACTGGCAGCATATCGACTATCCTACACAACTGGAAC
>JAUSEJ010000438.1 GCA_030650265.1 Dehalococcoidia bacterium
CTGGCAGACTCGCCGGCCTTCCTTCAGGGCATCGAACGACTGATAAAGGGAATCCGGCAGTATAAGGTCGCTATCATGTGCAGCGAGGAGGACCCTAAGGATTGCCATAGGCGTCTGCTCATTTGCCGGGTGCTCAAAGAAAAGGGCATTGCCATCACCCACATTCGCGGCGATGGGAAAGTCGAGCAAGAAGATGACCTAGGGAATTTGGAAATGAACCTCGGACGCGACAATCTGCAACTCCCACTATTTCTGCCAGGCGACAGGCTAGAGTGGAAATCCACCTATCGGGCTCCGAACCTAACAGGGAGGATGAAGTGAGTAGCCCGGCGGAGAAAGGATTCCGCTATTGAGCCAGATCAAATCAACTGTGCCGTTCGCCTCCGGCAGTGCGCGAGCCAAGGTTCTCACGATCCTCCTTGTTTTCGGCATCCTATTCGATTGCGTGGCGGTTCTGCTAGGCTACCTTGAAACTGGCCTGCTGTCCAGAATAATGGCTGGATACGAGGCCACGTTGGAGGAGATTGACGCAAACCACGTCCGCATGGGAGTAATTGGTCTCCTTCAGTTACTTGTCTTTATTGCGACTGCTTTCTTGTTTCTGATGTGGTTTCATCGTGTCCATTGCAATCTCCCTTCATTCGGGGCCCGCGACTTGCAATACAGTCCTCGTTGGGCCGTGGGGGGATTCTTTATCCCGATCATTAATCTAACTTGGCCCTATCGTATTGCCCGAGAGATCTGGAAGGCCAGTGATCCGGCCATCGACGCGTCTGACGGTCTCGCGTGGAAGAAGGCATCCCCATCACCGTTGCTGGGAACTTGGTGGACCTTCTGGATCATATCTAGCCTGTACGGACGGATCATGGTTCGATCATTTCGTGGTGCAGATAGCCTCGAAGAGCTTTTAAACGTCAGCTGGATGACCTTGGCGGCCGACATCTTGAGTGTGCTTACGGGCGTGCTTGCCGTTCTCGTAGTCAGAGCAATCGCTTCCCGACAGGACGAAAAGTGCCGGCGCTTGGCCGTAGCGGGTATGCTACCAGGTATCTCGGCACAAATCAGAGCTTGATTATCTTGTGCAAAGTGCCTAAATGGTCGCCGTCTATTTTCGGTTAACCTGTCCGTAGATTTTGGCGTTTTATTGCGGTATCATTATGCTATCTGAAGCTGGGCACAATGTCGTGATCAGCACGTGTGGGCAAAGACGCCCCAGTACCTATGACGTTACCGGGGCGCCGCTGTTATTCCCGGCAAATGGGGGATTCATTTCAAAGAAGGGGGTGATAACAGGCTTAGGGATTATTGCCCGAGAAGGTATCCAACCGCAGGCGAGGGAGCCCAAGACGACCAATCCACTGGGCATGGATGGTCGCCAGCCTGGCCAACCAATGGCGAGGCATTCGGACCGCACTCGCAACAATCCTCAAATAAGGAAGAAGGGGAGTAATTAGTGAATCTTAGCAAAAGCTTGAACGCAAGCCCGGTAACTGGGACCAGGCATCGCATTCACGATGTTGCACCGTATTCCGGGCTATGCGCGGTCTGCCTCGATGGCTGTACCGGTACCTGCGAAGTAGCCAAGTCTTCTTTCCGGGGCAGGGAAGTTCTCTATCCGGAGCCTTTTGGCAAGATCACGGCCGGCGCCGTGAAGGAGTACCCGGTAGACTATTCGCACCTTAACATTATGGGAACAGCGGTCGGAGCGGAAGGCGTGGCAGCCGATTCTGATGTCGCCATCTTCCCCGCCGTCAACGTCGAAACCGCATTTGGCGCCACAAATAAGATCAAGCAGCGTCTTCCCCTGTTCACCGGCGCTTTGGGATCGACTGATATCGCCCGGATCAACTGGGAAGGTATGGCAATCGGCGCCGCCATTTCGGGTATAAGCGTGGTCATCGGCGAGAACGTTTGCGGCATGGACCCGCAGGCGGAGATTCGCGGCGGGCGCGTGATGAAGTCTCCCGAGATGGCGCGACGGATCAAGTCCTTCAAGGAATGGCACGAAGGGTACGGTACGGTAATCGTCCAATATAATGTGGAAGATGGACGTCTGGGCGTGCCGGAGTATGCTCTTGAGTTGGGCGCCGAGGCTATCGAGCCGAAATGGGGGCAGGGGGCGAAGAACATCGGCGGCGAGGTGAAGCTACCATCCTTGGAGAGAGCGCTCGAACTGAAGGGCCGTGGCTACATCGTGCTTCCTGACCCGGAGGATCCCGTCGTCCAGGAGGCCTTCAAGGCCGGCGCCTTTAAGGAGTTCGAGCGGCATTCACGGCTTGGTATGGTCAGCGAGGATGCCTTCTACTACGAAGTTGAGCGACTTCGCAAGGCAGGCGCCAAGTACGTCACCTTAAAGACCGGCGCCTATCGTGGTGCAGACCTGGCCAGGGCTGTCAAGTTCGCCTCAAATGCTAAGATTGACCT
>JAUSEJ010000444.1 GCA_030650265.1 Dehalococcoidia bacterium
GGCAAGATCCTCGCCGAGCTTGGCGCCGACGTGATCAAGTTGGAGCCGCCCGGTGGAGACCCGATCAGATCGACTGGACCCTTCTATCATAACGAGCCTCACCCGGAGAAAAGCCTCCTCTGGTTCGCCCTCAACAGGAGCAAGCGCGGCATAACTCTGAACCTTGAGACGACGGATGGTCGGGACATCTTTCTTCGGCTGGTTAAGTCTGCCGATTTCGTAATCGAGACATTTGCACCAGGCCGTTTGGATAGCCTCGGACTTGGATACAAGGCACTCAGCGATCTCAATCCACGCCTGATTCTGACCTCAATCACGCCCTTCGGCCAAAGTGGGCCGCACAAGGATTACAAAGCCTCTGACATTGTATCCATGGCCATGGGCGGTTTGATGAGTCTCTGTGGCGAAGAGCCGCGCCCGCCAGTACGCTTTAGCGTACCGCAAGCGATGTTTCATGCGGGGGCCCAAGCTGCTGCGGGAACCATGGTTGCCCACTATTTTAGAGAGATCACTGGGGAAGGACAGCACGTCGATGTGTCGATTCAAGAATGCCTGACTCTGGCATGCTATAACAGCCAGCAGTTCTGGAACATGCATCGTGTCGTCCGAAAACGCTATTCGACGGGCTGGGATCAGGGACCGCCCATGGGTTTTTCGGAAAGGGAATTCCCTTGCAAGGATGGCTACATTGCAGGCTCTATTGCGGGACCTTCCGCGCCGACTCTTCTAAAATGGCTTGCCGAAGTAGAGTTCGACGAAGGAATCAGTGAATCGCTCAAGAAGCGTGATTGGTCGAAATTGGACTCACGAAACATCACGCCCGAGGAACGGCGTCAACTGGAAAATGCCGTGAAACGCTTTGCAATGAGCCATACCGCCGATGAGCTGTACGATGGAGCATTGCAGCGCCGCGTTTTCTGGTTCAAAGTGAACACGCCTGATGGAATTGTGGAAAGCCCGCAACTGAGCGCGAGAGATTATTTCGTGTCCCTCGAACATCCTGAGCTGGAAGATACCATTACCTATCCCGGCGCACCAATCAAGCTTTCCGAGACCCCCTGGCAGATCCGTTGTCGCGCCCCATTGATTGGTGAGCACAATTTGGCTGTCCTACACGAGGAGCTGGGAATCTCCGAACAAGATCTTGCGATACTCAAGGCCCACGGCGTGATCTAGAAAACAGAAGGGAAGAGATAGGTAGTACCATGAAACGCCACAACGCTCTTGAAGGAATTAAGGTTTTGGACTTCTCCTGGGTGATCGTGGGCCCGTACGCGACGAGATGCATGGCCGACTACGGGGCCGAGGTCATTCGGGTCGAATCGAGCACTCGCCCCGATACCTGCCGGACCTTGCCGCCCTTCAAAGATCATGAGATCGCCATCGATAACAGTGGCCTATACCCCAACTACAACGCCAACAAATACGGCATCAGCCTCAATCTCAATCATCCCAAGGGTCGAGACATCGCCAAGCGTCTGAGTGATCGAGCGGATGTAGTTGTCGAAAGCTTCACTGCGGGCTTGATGAAAAGATGGGGACTGGCCTACGAAGACATAGTGCAGTTCAATCCCTCGGTGATCATGGTCAGCTTGACTATGCAGGGTCAAACTGGACCGCATCACTTGCATCCTGGTTATGGCTCCACGCTGCAGGCCCTCACCGGATTCAATCATTTCTTGGGCTGGACCGATAGGCCTCCTTGCCTCCCGGGCGTGCCCTACACTGACTTCGTTGCCCCTCCTTTCGCTGTGGCCGCGATCCTCGCCGCTTTGGCCTACCGGCAACGCACGGGCAAAGGCCAATACATCGACCTTTCCCAATACGAGACCGGGGTCCATTTCTTGGAGACGGCTATCCTGGATTACACGGTAAACGGCCGCCAGCAGCAGCGAATGGGGAAC
>JAUSEJ010000455.1 GCA_030650265.1 Dehalococcoidia bacterium
TTCCCATCTCCCCTATATAGATATGTCTCGAGTGGAAACAGAGGCCGCAACACAAATGCTTGTTCAGTTTCTCGTAGAGGCCGTATTCCTTCATGGTAGAATGATGCGCTACCAAAAGGTCCAGGTAATACTCCGTAGGAGGAAACCTATTCCAGTTGGCCGGGTCATGCGAGAAGGCGGAGCCCGGCGCCCAACGCAAGGCCCCCATTGAAGGGAGCACGCCATGACTGATCATCCATCTGTCTCCCTCCATGTGGGAATCGCGAGCTTCCTGCCACGTGGCGTGGCCGTAGGGGCCCTGCATGGTGAGCCCTCCCGTGAATTTGGCCCCCACGTTGCCCACGCCGAAGATTTCCACCGAGTCTTGAAATGCGTCAAGCCACCCCTGACGCGAGAGATGCTTGGCCTTGCCCGGAAGCATGACATCAAACAATTGCTCGTCGAACGTCTCCATGTGGAGCCGGACACTCGTCAGACCGGCATCCTTCAACCTTTGCAGGTCCCGCCTTGACATCGCCTGGCAGAGGACTTTCATGTCGGTTCTGTAGGAAAGCGAGCTATTAAGCTTCTCCACGAACTTGAGGTAGAAGCTGGCCTCCGTCTCGCTTCTCTTGAACCCGCCGCCTACCATGAAGCCTTCGACAAGCCTCATCTCCGCGCCAATGATCTTGAAGGCCTCCGCTGTCTCCTCCAGGTTGAGAGTTTTGGGGCGCTGAACGCCGATGGCCCGGCCGTCCTCCTGCGTAGGGTTGTAGTTGCAGAACTTGCAGGCGTCCCCATCGTTGAAATACTCGCAGAATCGGCCAGGATAGATGCTGTAACAATTGCCGAATAACTCCATGAAATCCCGTACTGATTTCCCTTTGCTCGTTTTCAACTCCTTACACAGCCGTTCTTTTTCCCGTGGAGGTTCATATACCTCCACGTCGACCATCTCTTCGCCTTCGAAAATGGCTACTTTCCCTTGGTTGATTTCTTTAATTACGTAGGGGCTGCGTTCCTTTCGGTAAAGGTAGAAGTCGAAACCGGTCTTCAAGTAGAGCCGGTCCGGGAGCAGCACGGAGTCGCCCTTCACTCGCCATGGCGTCTCCTTCTTGATCCGCTCCAGCGTCAAATCCTCGTCGAAACTCAGGTATGCCCCTTCGGCCGCTCGTCGCCAGAAGCTCACTTTGTCCAGGTCCTTGCTATCTCTGATACCCCTGTTCATTAACTCCCATTTGACAAGCACGTCCTTGGGGATCGTGGGATATTTCTTCGAAAACTCGGCGATGCGAGTCATATCTTCCTGGTCTCCTTGTCGATGGTTTTGCGCCGAATGGCAAAACGACTAGGGCAACGCTGGCCTATTCGGCTGTGGCTCGATTTCAAATGCGTTGAAAGCGCAAGCGATCATGGCGTAGTACCCCAGGGTAGCAGTTAGGTCCGTCAAGCCCAGGTTGCCGTAGCGCTCCTTGGCAGCCCTGAAGGTCTGCTGGGAGACCCGATGATCACGAAGGAGCTCCCGGCCATAGGCCACGATCAAGGCTTCATCAGAAGTGAGCGTATCGAGGGGCCTACGATGGCCGATGACGTCGATCACTACCTGTCGAACTCCCGCCCGCGGGGCAGACTCGACGTGGACCGACCACTCGTACTCGCAATCTAACTCCCGAGCCGCGGTCAGAACAGCGATTTCGCGGTCCAGCGCCGGCAGACTGGAGCCGGAGTACAGGTATTCACCGAGATAGGAGATTCGCCCCGCCGCCTCGGGGCTATTGAATAGAACCGCGGTGAGCGGCCCCATCTTGCCACCCCTACTTGCCACGATGGCGTCGAAAATGCGCTCGTGGTCTGCACAAAGACCTTCCTTGGACTTGATTTCCGGCATTCTACCCATTGCTATCCTTCACCCCCAGTTGTTCCGCTGCCCTGAGACCCCAAAGCGGCTCTTCGAGGAGACACCTGCCGATTGCCACCAGATCGACCCGTCCTTCACGGACAATCCGATCGGCGTATTCCGGGTCGCGGATAAGGCCCACGCCCACCACAGGCACTTTGGCCACCCTCTTTACTCCCTCGGCGAGGGCGACATAGTACCCTTGCTCGGTGAACATAAC
>JAUSEJ010000468.1 GCA_030650265.1 Dehalococcoidia bacterium
ATCCCAGTCCCGCCACCGACGAGATAATGGAAATGGCGCTGCCCTCATTCATGCGTGGGATCATGCTTTCGATGAGATGGCGGTGTCCGACGAAATTCACCATGAACACATCGAACTCGGGGAATGGCTTGCCGGGAAGGCCGGCGCAGCAGAACAAGCTGTCCACCTTGCCGGGAACCTGAGCCAGGGCGGCGTCGATAGATGCTTTGTCGCGAAGATCGCATTGGATATACTGCTTGATGCCGGGAACCGTTACTCTTTTCCAGTCGAGGGCGTAGACCTCTGCCCCCAAGTCGACCAGCACGTTCGCGGCCGCCTGACCCATTCCCGATGCGGCGCCATCCACTATTACTCGTTTGCCCGCGTAGCCTAGAAAGTCCTTCATGATGCTTCACCTCCATAATTGCGATAAGGTCGTCAACTACCTGCGCCATGTTTCTCCGGGCCGGCACGAGAGTTGGACTGCGTTCGCGGGAATCTTGCGATTCTAACACAGAACACGACCAGACGATGTAGCATAAAATGCGTAATCTATTGCGTAATCTCGTACCTGACCCGAAGAATGGCTGCGGTGTCCGCCATTCTAGAACAAGAGGACCAATTTGTCTAGGTTAGTTATATACCAAAGATGGCGAACTAGACTGTATAATACATACTACAGAGGAAGACGAGAAGCAAGATTCATTCATTATGGAAGTAAACGACGTCCAGAACTGCTACAACACTACATCGTATCAAGGACAGCCTTATTTGAGTGGGCCCTTGACCCCGCAAGAATACCGGTCACCAGAAGGCGCTCTAATGGATCAAGAATTGCCGAAAGTGGTGCCGGCCCTTTTCTCGATCACGGTTCTGAACGTTTGACTATTGGGAATGACCGCGTAGCCGTTCTCCTCACTTATCTCTGGCCAGTTATCCCGGACGGACTCTATCGATAGATCGGGGTTGAAGTAGCCGGGGGTAATCCCGACGAATACCCGCCCGACGAATCCAGCAGCCGCATACAGGGTTTCTCCGGTGAGGCTGCAGGTGTCGTGAACGAGCCAGCCAACGGCGGGAGCCACGAGATCGGGCGCCCGTGAAAGAACAACGTTGGCGCCTGGCTCTGAAACTGAATTCACATTGCCTCCCACGGCGCCGAATGACGGATTCGCCATACCA
>JAUSEJ010000472.1 GCA_030650265.1 Dehalococcoidia bacterium
CTGGCCTTGGCCGGCGCAGCATCTTCCTTGACTGCTTCGGCTTCCGGCTCATCGGTTTCGAAGTCGATGATCTCGGCATCCTTGGAATGGGCCTTGTTCGCCTTGTTGGCCCACGACTGCGCCGGCTTGCTCAGCCCACTCCACACCTCATCCGACTTCTCAGTGTCGTTCTCATCGAACTGGGTGGCCTTGTCGGCCAGGCGGACGAGGAAATCTTGGCGCTTCTCGGCGACCTTGGGCTTCAGGCCGGTAGCCTTGCGAAGCTCCGCTTCGATCTCGGAAATAACCTTAGCCATCTGATTGTCTCCTTTTTGGCTGGTTGCCTGTAATCAGGCGGTAAGCGTTGATAAAGGAAACGGATTATAGATGCAAGACCTAATTTGCGCTCTTGATCGCTTTTTTGAGTTCCCCACACAAATCGTAGGTATGGGAGCGGAGCTTGAGCAGGCCCCGCCAGCGGTCATTAAGCGTTTCCTTGCTGCCGTCCGACAAGGTACGTAGGGGCGCCCGTAAGGCCGCCACAGCGGGGCCGCTGGAAAGCATGGTAAGTAGCTGGCCCAGGACGCTCTTAGCGCCGCCCACGGCCGCAAAAACAGGCCCCCAGGGCTGCTCTGTACCGAGGATGCTGTCCAGGGTGCGGGCCTCGTCGTCTGAGTCTGCGAGTAAGTCGCAAAACAAGTCTTCCTGGTGCCGCATTTTCTGGCGGGCCAGGTCGTGTATATGATTTGTGTAGGCGGTCTTGAACAGGGCCATTAGGTGGCGCTGTTCGACGTCGGGGTAACGATTTTTGCAGCGGACGTAGATTAAGAAGGCGTCTTGGATCAGGTCTTCTCGTTCGCAGATGCCTCTTACCCGCCAAGCCTCCTTGCGGGCCTTGGCCTTGGCCCAGGCTTGCATTCCGTCATCGTATCCAGCTTTGAGTGCTTTGAGCGGTCGTACTGCTTTTGGCATCTGATTTCCCCCTCAACGGCTAAGATGAATTGTTTGGCGAATCCCTTGTGCTCAGGCGGTGTTACGATGAGCAAATCGCTCTCCTCAATGCTGTTACTCAGCAGCCAAGAAGCTATGATCATCGCGTTGTAGAGTAGTTTCCCCCAGTCTGGGCCGGCACGATCTTGGAATGGGTATTCGAATGACCGAACGTTGGCCCCCGCCTTTATAGCCTTTCCTTGGGCCAACAGCAAACGCCTATCGCTGTCGGGGCCTATAAAGACGATGGCGGGGGCCGTAACCCCCGCTTCTAGCGATGCCCATCTCATTTAGCGACCTCCTACAAACTTAGATGAGGCTGCATGATTAGGCGCGGCAAAATCAAATTGCAAGCGTTATTTTAATCTAGCTGTGGACCTGCGGATGCGGAACGGATCGGTTCTTTCGACGGTGTTAACGTCCTCGATTGCAGTAGGGCAGTGGATGAGCCGGAGGGCCTTCAGGTAAGCGATGTTCTCATCGTTGAAATCGTCTGCCAAGCCCTCGGGGT
>JAUSEJ010000085.1 GCA_030650265.1 Dehalococcoidia bacterium
CATTGACAGAACGGATATCCTGGCGGCGATCGCCATCATCAACGAGACTTTGGCTTAAGGGCAGGAGAGCGATAGTTTAGTGGACGGATCGGATCGATCCATCTGATCGGAAGTCGCCCGAATGCCCACAGTGCGGCAAGGCAACGGTGTTGCGCACTGCCCGCACTGGTGGCAGCGCCGGATCGCAGTTCTGGGGCTGCTCCGGTTATCCCGGGTGTAAAGGTACCCGGCGATTGGCCTGACTACGCGTTGGAAGCATATAGAGGAAAGAGACATGCAGCAGGATCTTTTTGGTAATCGACATGAGGAGACATCGCAGTCGCCGGCGCCACTGGCGGCGCGCATGCGGCCGCGGAGCTTTGTGGAATTTGTGGGGCAGGAGCATCTTACCGGCACAGATCGGGTGATGCGAAAGAGTATCGAGGCCGACAGGCTTAGCTCCATGATCTTCTGGGGTCCACCAGGCACAGGGAAGACGACCCTGGCCGAGATCATCGCTTCCTTGACCAGTTCCCATTTCACGCCTCTCAGTGCGGTGGCAGCCGGGGTGGCCGACCTTCGCAAGGTCGTCGAGGAGGCCAAGAGGCGTCGCAAGGTACTGGGGCAACGCACCGTCCTCTTCATCGACGAAATCCACCGGTTCAACAAGGCCCAGCAAGATGTCATCCTGCCGTATGTCGAAGCCGGGGTCATTACCATGATCGGCGCCACCACCGAGAATCCCTCTTTCGAGGTTAATGCCGCCCTCCTCTCCCGCAGTCGGGTGTTCACTCTAAAAGCCCTCAGCGATGAGGAGGTGAGGACAATTGTTCTGCGCGCTCTCGCCGACGAGGAGCGCGGCGTGGCCAGGGAGAAAGTCGAGTTAGAGAAGGAAGCCATAGATCACCTTGTGTCGATGGCAAACGGTGACGCCAGAGTCGCCCTCAATGCCCTTGAGCTAGCGGTCTCAGCGATGACGCCGGACGGGATAGGGATTCGCAGGATTGGCCTTCCGGCTATCGAAGACGCT
>JAUSEJ010000490.1 GCA_030650265.1 Dehalococcoidia bacterium
GATCATGGGGACCATCAAAGGTGTTCTTGACGCCGTAGCGGCTGTGGCGGGGGACAGGGGTCGGGGGACAGGGGATAGGGGACGGTCATGCGCCGAAGGACGGCCCCCGGCCCCTGTCCCCTGTCCCCCGACCCCTGTCCCCTACGCCGCTCGGCCCTATTTGGTGGCTCTGGATATTCCCACTGGCTTGAATGCGGACACGGGAGAGGCGGACCTCGCTTGCTTTGCGGCGGACCTGACTGTGGCCCTGGGATTTCCCAAGGTTGGGATGTTCCTTTTTCCAGGAGCGGCGAACGTTGGGACGCTGATAACGCGGAGCATCGGCCTGCCCGACCAGCTTGCCGCCGATATCAAGACGGGATTACTGAATGCCAACTGTGTAAGAAACCTGCTGCCGCCAAGATTGGCGAATGCCAACAAGGGCACTTTTGGCAAGGTTCTCGTCGTTGGCGGCTCGATCAACTACGTTGGCGCGCCCTGTTTGGCCGCTTTGGCCGCTATCAGAACGGGCGCTGGTCTGGTAACCCTGGCCACGTGCTCCTCCCTTCAGCCGGTAGCGGCGGCCAAGCTCACGGAAGCGACCTTTCTCCCTTTGCCAGAGGTCGCTGGTTGTAGAGCGCTGGGAGAGGCAGCGGCCGCCGTGGTCGGGGAGGCGTTGGCTGGCTACAATACGTTGCTTATCGGCTGCGGTCTCGGTCGCCATCCCGAAACGGCAGAATTCGTGCGCACTGTTCTGAGAGCCTGTCCGCCATGGGTAAGTGTGGTTGTCGATGCCGATGGGTTGAATGCCCTGTCAGAAAAGGAGGACTGGTGGGAGGATATTGCCTGCCCTCTCGTTCTCACTCCCCATCCCGGAGAGATGGCAAGGCTGACGGGCCATACCGTGGGCGAAGTGAACGGCAGGCGTCTGGATTTGGCTCGCCAATTCTCGGCTAAGTGGCGCAAGGTAGTCGTGCTCAAGGGGGCAAACACGGTTGTCGTCAGTCCAGGGGGAGAGGTGAATATCAACCATGCAGCTAATCCGGCTCTGGCTACAGCCGGCGTCGGAGACGTTCTGGCGGGCGTGATCGCCGGTCTTTTGGCCCAGGGGCTCTCTACTTGGGATGCCGCCTCCGCAGGCGTTTACATTCATGGTGAGGCGGGTGCGGCGCTGAGCAGGGAGTTGGGTGAGGCTGGTCTATTAGCAAGTGAGCTGGCCAGCGCCGTGCCACGAGTGCTGAAATCCTTGCGAGAAACTCAACTTGGTCCGTAACCTTCCCGTCGAATGGGTGTTTAATGTATAATGACGAGCAGCAAGTAGGAGAAAAGAGATATGAAGATACTTCTCGTTCAGCCTGATAGCAGCCAGAAGATGGTTGGCTTTTCTAAGCTGATCCTGCCAGAGCCTTTGGCGCTGGAGATAATGGCCGCTCTTGTGCCTGAACACGAAGTGAAAATCCTGGACATGAGAGTCGATCCCACTCTCGACGAGACAATCAAGTCCTTTGGGCCGGATTTGATCGGCATCACCGGTTACACCACCTATGCGCCCAGAATGCTGCAGATCTGCCAACGAGTGAAAGAACTGGACCCCCATATCTGTACGGTTCTCGGTGGCTATCACGCTAGCCTTTGCCCTGAGGATTTCGATATAGAATCCGTGGATGTGATCGTCGTTGGCGAAGGGGAGGCTACCTTTAAGGAACTGATCCATGCTATCCACAAAGGAACGGACCTGTCCACTGTTCTGGGCATCATCTATCGCCAGGACGGGCGGGCGGTGGCCACGGCCAGGCGTCCCTTGATCAGTAACCTTAACGCCCTTCCTTTGCCTGCCAGAACATTGACTGATCACTATCGCCCTTCCTATCATTTCCACTTCTGGGAAGGCACTTATTTGGTAGAGACGGCCCGGGGCTGCCCCTATCGCTGCACGTTTTGCGCTGTTTGGAAATTCCATCAGGGCAAATGTCGGGTAAGGACCCCGGAGCGTGTGGTCAGGGAGATAGAGACCTGCAACACCGACATGATTTGCTTTGTCGACGATAATTTTCTCCAAAGCCTCAGCCGGGCAGCGAGAATCGGCGATAGGATCGCCGAACATGGTATCAAGAAGAAGTATTGGATGCAGGCCAGAGCGGACAGCATTGTGCGTAGACCGGACATTATCGCCAAATGGGCTGACCTCGGCTTGCGCACGATCCTCATCGGCTTTGAGAAGTTCCGCGAGGAGGAACTAGCCAGCGTGAACAAGAGCGGATCGATAAAGGATAACGAGAAGGCGATGGAAATCATGCGGGAATACGATATCGACATGTGGGGTGCCTTCATCGTGGACCCGGAATGGACAACCGCAGACTTCGACGCGGCGATCGACTATGTGAAGAGCATGAAGATCAGTTTTCCCCAGTTCACGGTGCTGACGCCTCTGCCGGGCACAGACTTCTACCGGGAGAAGTTTGACCAGCTCATCACGAAGAACTACGAGATCTTCGATTTCCTTCATACGGTGTTACCGACCAAGCTTCCAATAGATGAGTTTTACGCGAATATGGCCCGCCTCTACTCCAGCACGACTTTGAGCCTGAGCGAGCTCAAGAAGCGGATCAGGTCAGGCCACATTCCGATCTCGGCGTTGGCAAGGGTCAGGGGACTGCTGGCAGACGTGACGGACCCTCAGGCTTATTTGCGCAGTGTGCCGGATCTCGACTTGTCGCGTGTTTAGTTTTGCGGCGCAGACAGGCGGGGCGGATGACCAGCAACCCATTCGCCAGATACGTCGAGGACTTGTCTGATGGCCTGGCGTCAAGGGGAGCCTGATAGATCTACATAAATTGACGACACTCTCGGATGGAGGGAGAACTTGGCAAATAGGGTAGTCGTAACCGGAATCGGCATGGTCAGTCCTCTCGGGTTGGATCTACACTCCACGTGGGAAGCGCTCCTGGCAGGGAAATCGGGCGTCGCTGATACTACCTTGTTTGATCCTAAAGACTTCGACACGAAGTTTTCCGCCGAGGTCAAGGGGTTCGATCCGGCCAAATACGTCGATCGCAAGGAGGCGCGGCGCATGGATCGGTTCGTCCAGTTCGCCGTTGTCGCGGCCTTGGAGGCCGTCGAACATGCTGGCCTGGTCATTAATTCAGACAACCGGGACGACATTGGCGTCATTATTGGCAGCGGCATCGGTGGCATCACCACGCTCTCGGAGCAATTCAAGGTGCTCCTCGAACGCGGACCCGGCCGAGTTAGTCCATTCCTGATTCCCATGATGATTGTCGATATGGCGGCGGGTCAGGTGTCGATCACGCTTGGTGCCAGGGGCCCGAATTTCTGCACCACGTCGGCTTGCGCTAGTGGGGCGGACGCCATCGGTGTCGCGAGCGAATTCATCCGGCGCGGTGACGCCAAGGTGGTTGTTGCCGGTGGCAGCGAGGCGCCGCTGACTCCAATCGGCATGGCGGCATTCAACTCGCTACGGGCCCTATCAACTCGCAATGATGCCCCCCAGAAGGCCTCGAGGCCATTCGACATTGGTCGGGATGGCTTCGTCATGGCCGAGGGCGCAGCAGTACTCATTCTCGAATCGCTGGAGTACGCTCGCGGTCGGGGTGCGCCGATTCTGGCCGAGATCCTCGGCTATGGCGCCACCGGCGACGGCTTTCATATCACACAGCCGGCCGAAGGGGGAGAAGGTGGCGCCAGGGCCATGAGGATGGCCATGATTAAGGCCGGGATAGACCGGACAAAGGTTGGCTACATCAACGCTCATGGAACCTCTACTTTGCTAAACGATAAGTTGGAAACGATGGCCATCAAATCGGTATTTGGTGAGCACGCCTACAAGCTGGCGATTAGCTCGACCAAATCCATGACCGGCCACATGCTGGGCGCCGCCGGCGCTGTCGAGGCTGCGGTCAGCATAATGGCTTTTCAGAGTGGCTGGCTGCCGCCAACCATCAACCTTGACGATCCGGATCCGGAATGCGATCTTGACTATATTCCTCATCAGGCGCGCGAGGCGAGAGTTGACGTTGTCTTGTCAAACTCCCTTGGCTTTGGCGGTCACAATTCGACGTTGCTGTTCGGCCGCTTTGATGGCAACGATTAGGGTTTGTCTATTGCCCAATCGTGACGACAGTGCTATATTTAAGAAGAGATACAGGCGATTCGCGGTAGACATGAAGTCTGCGTATAGTAACTCGGGAGGTGAACATCGATGGGAACACAGGACGAGAGAAACATGGCGATGCTGGCTCATGGATCGGCCATTCTGAACGTTATCACGGGCATTGGCGGGATCGTTGTCGCGCTGGTGATCTACCTCACCCAGAAGGACAAATCTCCCTGGGTGGGTTTTCAAGCGCTCCAATCCCTGATCTATCAGACCATCGCATCGGTGGTTCTCTGGATCGCCGCTTTCATATCGATACTTCTCATGTCGGTGCTGATAGGTTGCATTACCCTGCCCGTTACCCTGCTCCTTGCGGTGGCGGCGATCGTCTACTCTTTGTATGGAGCCGTCCAGGTCTATCAAGGAAGCGACTTTCGCTACGCACTCGTTGGCGGCTGGCTCTCTCAGCAGATACCACCGTCGCCACCTGAAGCCTAGAGGAAACTGACATGCCGAGCCGCCGAGGCAGGTCTTGAAACACTGGAAGTGGAACATCTTGCCTCTCGTTTCGGCTGAGCAGATAGAGGCGCTGTTTCCTCTTCCTGGCCTGGACCCTCTCATGGCGCAACTACTCCACAATCGCCACCTCTCAAATCCGGACGAAGCCCGGCGATTCTTCGCTCCAGACGAAGCCCTCTTGCATGACCCGTTTCTCTTGAATGATATGGATAAAGCCGTGGAATGCCTAAACCGGTCTATCATAAGCAATGAGGTGATTGCGGTTTACGGCGACTATGACGTGGACGGTATAACCAGTATTGTCCTGCTGGAACAGGTATTACGGCACCTGGGCGGTAGAACCTGCGCCTATATTCCTCACCGATTTGAGGAGGGCTACGGTCTTAACAAGGCTGGCCTGAAGTCTCTGGCTGACCGAGGCGTGAAGCTGGTGGTAACAGTAGATTGTGGGGCAAATGCTGTTGCCGAAGTTGACTATGCTAGAAGCCTGGGCATGGACATGATTATTTCCGATCATCACACCATCGGCGACAAGCTACCCCGGGCCATCGCCGAAATAAATCCAAAACGTTCGGATTCGACCTATCCCTTCCGCGATCTGGCCGGGGTTGGCGTGGCTTTTAAGCTTGCACAGGCGTTGCTCAGGGTTAAAGGTGGAGGGCGGAGGGTTGAGGGGCCCGCCCTCTCCACCCTCCACCCACCAACCTCCACCCGCGGTGAGAGTGATCTGCTCGATCTGGTGGCTTTGGGGACGGTGGCGGATATGGCGCCGCTGGTGGGCGAGAATCGGTACTTGGTAAAGCGCGGTCTCGAGGTGATCAATTCGACAACTCGGGTCGGCGTCCAACAGATGATCGCACTCAGTGGCTTGAAGTCAGGCCGCATCGATGCGGAGGCAATCGGCTATACACTCGGGCCTCGCTTGAATGCCGCCGGCCGCCTCGACAGCGCTGCCGCAAGCTACGATCTCCTCAGCACAGATGACGTCAAGGAGGCAGAGCGGCTGGCAGAGGTCCTCGAAGTGAAGAACGCCGAGCGCCAAAGACTAACCAATAAAACCTACGCCGCCGCACTCGAAGCGCTGCCATCGCAGATTGGCGAACTAGACATTCTTGTGGCTTCCGGGCGCGACTTTTCCATGGGACTTGCCGGTCTGGTCGCGGGAAAGCTGGCTGATCACTTCTATAAGCCGGCCGTTATCATCGAGGAAGGCGACGAATTATGCCGGGGCAGCGCCCGGAGCATACCCGGATTCAACATCGTGGATGCTCTCTCTGGCTGCCGCGATCGCCTTGTCCGATTCGGTGGACACGCGCAGGCGGCGGGGTTTACCCTCAAAACCACGGAGTTGCCCCGTTTCAAGGAGGAGCTGGCAATCTTGGTTTGCGAAGCCCTTGGTCGGGCCGAAGGCGGGGAGGAAATTGGGCCGACTCTCGACATTGAAGCCGAAGTGCCACTGACCTGTATGAACCAGCAGTTATACGATGGGCTGCTGCGGTTGTCGCCATTTGGCATGGGAAACCCTACACCAGTATTCTTGAGCCGCCAGGCCAGAGTAGTTGAGCGACGGCAGGTTGGTAATCAGAAAGACCATTTGCGGCTTAGGCTATCGGATGGTACACAGGTGTGGACGGCCATCGGCTTCGGTTTGGGCCGCCTTGTCGATAGCCTCTCGGACTTCGTCGACATCGTCTACACACCGGAAGAATCGGTCTGGAAAGGTGTGACAAGTATCCAATTGCGAATAATCGATTTGCATGCAAGCGGGGAATAGAGTAGAATGAGCGGCAATTCTATCAGTAGGAGGATTACATGAAGCGCTACCGGACGGAACAACTGCGAAACGTGGGCTTCTTTGGCCACGGAGGCGCAGGCAAGACCTCCCTGGCAGAAGCAATGCTTTTCGACGCGGGGGCCATTACCCGTCTGGGGAGGGTAGACGAAGGAACCACCACGTCGGACTTCGATCCTGATGAGATTCGAAGAAGGATTTCCATCAGCCTTTCTGTTATTCCGGTAGAGTGGGACGGCGCTAAGCTGAACGTGTTGGACACCCCCGGGTACGCCGACTTCGTGGGCGAGGTCAAGGAAGCTGTGCGTGTCGCCGATGGCGCCCTGTTTCTGGTCGATGCTGTGGCTGGCGTTGAGGTCGGCACAGAACTCACCTGGAAATATGTCGATGAGCGTCAACTACCGCGGATGATCTTGGTTAACAAAATCGACCGCGAGAATGCCGATTTCTACCGAACGGTCGAGCGACTGCAGAGCGCATTTGGCTTGAAGTGCGTGCCAATTCAGATGCCGGTGGGAAGCCAGTCTTTGTTTGACGGGGTTATTGACCTAATTAGAATGAAGGCTTTCACCGGCGCCAAGTCACTGGAAGGCCCCATTCCTGCCGATTTGGCGGAACAGGCCGCGTTGCTGCGCGATAGGCTGGTTGAGGTGGTAGCGGAAACCGACGACGAGCTCATTACGAAATATCTTGAGGGCGAAGAGATCGCCGAAGAGGAGATCATCAAGGCTCTGCAGGCCGGAACGGTCCGCGGGCAAATTGTACCTATACTGACGGCTTCTGCTCTTCTAAACAAAGCCATCTTCCCGGTGATGAGTGCGATCGTCGATTATCTACCGTCTCCCGTCGACAGGGGGGCCTTCAAATCCGTCGTTCCTCAGACTCATAAGGAAGAGTCCATCGAGCCTTCGGTCACGGCACCGCTGGCGGCCCTGGTATTTAAGACTTTGGCCGATCCCTACGTTGGCAAACTCACCTTCTTCCGCTTATACAGTGGAACTATCAGCAGCGATTCTCACGTTTGGAACGCCACTAAGTCCCGGGATGAGCGGATCGGCCAATTGTTTACTGTGCGCGGGAAGGCGCAGGAACCTACGCAGCAGCTTGAAGCTGGGGACATCGGTGCAGTCGCAAAGTTGGCGGAAACCAACACCGGTGACACTCTTTGCGCGAAGGATCACCCGATGGCGCTGGAGGCGATTAACTTTCCTCATCCGCTTTTCAGCGCGGCGATTCAGCCCAAGACTAAGGCCGACATGGACAAACTTGGACCGGCGCTAGCGCGGATCGTGGAAGAAGATCCGTCGTTATCGGTTCACCGGGATCCCGATACCGCCGAAACCATTGTTTCGGGAACCGGCGAGTCCCATATTGACGTTTCAGTAGAGAAGATGCGCCGCAAGTTCGGCGTCGACGTCAAGACGGAACTGCCCACCGTGTCCTACAAGGAGACCATCACAGCGGGGGCCAAGGCTGAGTACAAACACAAGAAGCAGACAGGTGGTCATGGTCAATATGGACACGTCTTCCTTGAGTTCGAGCAGCGTCCTCGAGGCTCGGGATTCGAGTTCGCCGACAAGGTCGTCGGTGGGTCGGTGCCAAAGAACTTCATACCGGCGGTCGAGAAGGGCGTCCATGAGGCCCTCTCCGAAGGGGTATTGGCCGGCTATCCAGTGGTTGACATGCGAGTCACTCTGTACGATGGCAGCTATCACCCGGTCGACTCCTCCGAGATGGCATTCAAATTGGCTGCTTCACAGGCTTTCAAGAAGGGGATGAGCGCGGCTAAACCGGTTCTTCTCGAGCCGATAATGACTCTTCAAATTACCGTGCCTGAGCACTTCACGGGTGACGTTATCGGCGATCTCAACACCAGACGAGCCCGGGTTCAAGGTATGATTCCTGAAGGTGGAGTCAGTGTGATCGACGCCCAGGCGCCCCTGTCTGAAGTACGTCGTTACGCCACGGAATTGAGATCGATTACCCAGGGGCGTGGGACTTTCACGATGGAGTTTGGCCACTACGAGGAAGTGCCTGCCCACGCGGCCCTACAGGTGATCGCCGAAGCCAAGGCAGCTAAAGAGCAAGTGTAGATTCAGTTCAAGCGAGAAGCAATTAGGAATACGGAAGGCCACCTAATCATGGTGGCCTTCTTGGTTATCGGACGATGGAAAAGAGCAGGAACGCGGATTTTAGCCCGGCAAAATGGCTGGCCGTCCTGGCCGCCATGACATACTTCTTCCTCGCCATGTACCGTATCGACTTTCAAAGCATCTGGTATGACGAGGGACTTAGCCTTCACTATGCCTCATTGCCGCTGGTTGATGGATTGCGGGAATTGGCCGCCCAAAGTGTTCATCCTCCCCTCTATTTTTTAGGTCTCCATTTCTGGCTCAGGATCGCCGGAGATTCCGACTTCGCCCTCAGATTCCCCTCGGCGGCTTTTGGAACCCTCTTAGTTTGTGCTACCTTTATTCTGGGCCAGAAGTTGGCCGACCGGCGGCTCGGTGTCATTGTGGCCTGCCTGACGGCCACGTCGCCTTTTCTCGTGTACTATGGGCAGGAAGCGAGAATGTACACAGCCGTCGCTCTTCTCTCGACCCTTTCGGCCGTGGCGTCCATTGACATCATTCGACGGGGGCGGGGTTACCTGATCCTTATCATTGCCTCGTCGCTCGCCGTCCTGACGCACTACTTCGCTTTCCTCGCTCTTGGCAGCCTGATGATCGTCGCTGCGCCGGTCTTTGTCTTGCAGCGCCGCTTCAGGGAAATGGCCAACTGGCTAGGATCACTGGCTGTAGCCCTGGCGGTGTTCCTGCCATGGGCAACCAATCTCTTCAGAGTAGCGACCACTCACGACGATTTCTGGCGCGACCGCTTATCGTTTGTTGGCATGTTGCAGGACGCTGTGCTCCACTTCTCATTGGGTGAAGTAGCCTGGCCCGACAACGACCTTGCGGGCATTTTCCTCGTCGCCGGAGCGCTAGGCCTCCTGGGGGTAACCCGTCGTAAACTGCAACTGGCGGTTCTCGTCTCAATTGGAACTCTGATCTCGTCCTTACTCGCCCTGGTTGCGTTCCCCAAAGTCACCTACGTCGCTCGCTACATGCTGGTTGACGCTCCGGCGTATTTTCTCCTGGTCGCTGCCGGGATCTACAATCTCGCGACGGCGGCAGTGGGGGTGAAAAGGGGAAAAGAGGTCCTTCAGATGAAGGAGGGGAAAAGGGCCGGGGCTTTGCGGCTGGCCGGCTCTGTAGTGTCGTCTTTTCTGGCGGCTACGCTCGTGCTTCTAATCGTCGGGGCAAACATAGTGTCACTTCTGCATGTCTACTTCGACCCTGCTTCTTACCGGCGGGAGGATTTTAAGTCTCTGGCGAAGTTCGTCGAGCCGTTGCAGAGGCCGGGTGATGCTTTTGTCTTCGTGGCCGGGCCTCTCAACTATGCTCTTTTCCACTATCTCCCCGCCACGGATCTCGCCGCCTGGGTGGATGCTGACGTCAGAATCAAGCCCGGCGATCCTTTGCCCGAAGTAGATCACTTGCTGGCGCGGGAGGACATTAAGCGTGTCTGGTTAGTTCGTTCGCTGGTCAGCGCCGACGATCTTGTCGATCCAGATCGGGTTAGCCAGAAGAAAATCATGGAGAGGTTTGGCGTCATGATCGTTCTGCAAGACGTGCGCGGCTTGATTGTCGAAGGCTACGATCGGGAACTCTATGACGACTTCCTAAAGGGGACGAAAGTTGACATAACGTATGGCGGTGAGGTGCGCTTGCCTCGCTTCAGCCTCGGAGAGCAGCGTCCGGTCAGAGGGGGAAAGGTAGCTGTAGAACTATTCTGGGAACCGGTTCGCGATGAGTCCCGACTTCTCTGGGTATCTCTGCAACTGGTCGACGGGAATAGGGGAACCATGATCGCCCTTGCCGATTTTCCGGCGGGAGGATTGGCGCCGACCACCACCTGGAAAGCTGGAATGAGGCTGGCAGACAAGGCTGAGCTGGGCATTCCCGTGGACGCGCCAGCCGGTGACTATGATGCCTATCTGGTGCTTTATGATCCCGCAACTGGCGAGCGGCTCAAGGTAACCGGTGGCCTTGCCGGGTCATCGGCCGACTCCGCCCGTCTGTTCACGATTAGAATCTCCGACTGAGAAAGCTCTGACCTGACGCCATTGTGTGGGCCCGCAGAGAAACTCGTGAAGAAGAGCAAACTCGAAGAGCCAGGCCTGCCCGAGCGGCGGTAGGGACGACGGCGACCCCTGATTCCTACAACTCTTGCCGAACTCGCAACCGGTCGTGTTCCATGTTGTCATAGTGTCCTGCATAGCCGGACATCATTTCGAAGCTGGGTTTGGTAGCTACTCAGGTGCCTTGATTGATAGCGTGCTATTTGCTGGCCAAAATTGTTCCGGTGGTCGGTGAAACGGGAGTGCTTGCGGCTTGGCTAATTGCTTCCAGGCGGATCGAGAACGTCGATTGACCCGAGGAAAGTCGTAGGACGCCGGTTTTAGCATATTGACGGCCAAGGTGCCTGAGTAGTTACCCACCAGGAGGACAAGCAACTACGGCTTTACCTGCGAGGAGAGCAAGTCACCTATGGGGATAAAGAGGTCCACGAAATGCCCCTCGGCCCAAAGAAGGTAGGCGCCCTCAAGGGTTACCTGTCCCATTACAACTACCTGGAAAAGATGAACCGCCATACCGACCTTGAGGCGCGCATGCTTCGGCAGAGAGGGTTAACCACCAACTGGCGGAACTGCCTCTGGTTCCTGGGCTTGAAGCCGGCGGCCTTCTTCCTCTACTTATACGTCTATCAGAGGGGATATATCGACGGCATGGTAGGCCTGCTCTACGACGTGTTATCTGTCTACTATGTTTTTGTGAAATATGCCAAGTGCTGGAAGGCCTCGTCTTCGGCAGCTTGTGAAATCAAGGAAACCGGCTGAAGCCTTGACCCCGATGCGCCCCTCACTGCAGGTTGCTTGGTTCCCTCCGCCCCCTTTGAGGATTGGCTGCTGCGATGGTTCAATGAGATGTACTTGTCAAGGGTTCGCAGGCCTTCGGCACGTTGGAGCCTTGGCGAAACTCCCTTGCTATGGCGTATAGAGAGTCATCGACAGCATTCCCATGTTCATCCACCAGACCAAACACCCGGTCCACAGGTTCCGGGCCTGCCGTTGTCCAGACGTAGACAATGCCGCCGAGGACGCTGCAGTGATGGCTTCGTATTTTGCGCCACATCTCGACCAATCCGTCAGGACGATCCTGTGGGGAAAGACCGCTGGGACCGAACTCGCTGACTAAAACTGGCGCGTCAATCCCTTCCCGTTCCCAGTTCGTCAGTATGGTGCCGATCCGGAAGGTAAAGATATTCATACCATATATTAGCCACGGACGCCGCTGCGGGCTCTTGGCCAGCACATACTTGAACGGACCCAAATAGGCATCCTCGGCGTCCCGATATATCACCGGATGGTTTGGGTCCTCACGGTGCACTGCATCGGCAAGCTTCAGGTAGAATTCGGCAAAGGGAGCGGGATCGGCTTCAGATGGCATATCATGCATAACCTCATTGCCAATCGCCCACATCCTGAGCGAAGGCTTGTTCTTGAAACGCCGCACCGATGCAATCACCTTGTCCTGAAGGCTCTTTCGATACTCGGGGTTCGAGTATTCTCCGTCAGGAGGCAGGTAAAAAGGCATCAACACACCTATCCCATGCTTGTTAGCCTTATCCAGCAGCAGATCATCGAATTTGTCGTGTTCGTAGCCTTTGTCCGCATCCCAGCCCAAGATCGTGTTAACCCCCGCAGCCCTCATCCGAGCAAAGTCCCGGTCGTAGCGCCTGGAACGCTCGTCCTTGGACAAATGACGGTAGATAACGTTGTATCCTATCCCTCGGATCGAATCCCTCTTGCCATTGACGACATAGACGTAGTTGTGCAGACCTCCCGTGACTGACACTACGCTTGGGACCGAGAGCGATACCAAAGCCGGGTCGCCGGCCACTGTTACTAGGCTATCAAAGGAGCCTTCCCCTTGAGTACCTGCGCTTACTGGGGTGCCGCCGGAGCTTGCTGAATCGTCGTGGCTGAAGTTCGTGGCAGCAGTTCCAAACGGTGAGGAAGCGAAAGCGACAATGGCCACTGCGGGCAGGAGAAAAGCAAGTCTTGGCATGTATCGCGGACTTGAGTGTCCCGGTGAGCCGGTTGGTGCTTGCCGGAGAGCTTTCAACCTCACCAGGGCGCAAAACAAACGCACGAGGACAAATGCTGCAATGTAAATTACTACTACTGCAAGCACTCGCAGCCCGAGAGATAGCCATCCAGTGACGGCCGCGATATTGCTCTCGAATGATTGCTGAGAAGCCACAAATAACTTGGTTGCAATCTGGGTGATCCCTAAGTTCTCCAAATCCCCCGGGGTGAGTTCTCTGGACATGATGGCCAAGACGCTCCGCGCCTGCAGAAACACGCCGAATAACAGCAGGCCACTCCTCATCGACGAGTTTGCCAAACCGCGGTCTAGCGATTCTCTTCGCAGCGCCCAACCCACCAGCATCACGCCCAGGAATATCAGGAGTCCATTGGCGCCAACTGCAGCCAGGAATTGGCTGATAACCGAGCTTCCCGGTGCCGTTACGGCGCTAACCCAAGATCCAGCAACTACCTGGTCGGAATCGACGAACAGGGCTGGCCAGAAGGTATGAAGAAAGTCCCCAATCGACCCTGACACAGCAAACCCTCGAGCGTTGATATTACCCAGCATTTCCAGACCTACCCCAGAGTAGATGGGATCGGGGACAATAGCCCTCACGGGCCATTCAAGAAGAGGAGAAGCCGATACCCGGTTCAGCAGAAGGGCCATAAGGAGAACAGCTATCTCGCGGAGTAACGAGATCAGGAGAGGAGCACCGATGAATGAGGCAGCGACTACTGCCCAGCGGATCCCAGAGATAGACAGCTTCCACCTATGGTCGATGTACCCATCGAGGAGCGCCCGGATAGCCGCTCTGAAGTACCGATTCGGCCAGGGATGGAGCCTAGTCGACAGCGCCAGGCGAGCGAAAGAAGCTGTCAGGAAGGTTGCCCGCAACTGCTGTAACCAGCCGATCAGCCATACCTTCGTGCTGCGAATGTGCCGTCTGATCGACCAAAACATGCTATTCACGGCGTATCATCAGATCTGAATACATGCGATTCCCGTGCAAGAAACCTTCTTTGAGCTACTTGGACGCACCTAACCGTCATGAGTCGCGGCTTGGCGGGGGTAACTACTCAGGTGTCTTGCTCGAACGAGTACTAAACCGTCGCGCCTTCAGCAACTTGTCAACTACCGAGTGACTGACATAGGCGGGCTGCCTGCCATGGCCTGCCTGAGCGCGGGCAGCATCGGTCCTTCAGTGGAAGGACTGCTTACGGCCCGTAGTGCCTGGTTCTCGGTCCTCAGCGCCGCGTTCTCTGCCTCCAGTTCACTGATCCGCGCTTCCAGAACCAGTCCTTCAGTGGAAGGACTCAGGGAGTCGTCGGACAAGCGAGAGCAACTCTTCATCCTTCAGCGGAAGGACGGTTCCTAGCTTCACTTCCACCGTATCTGCCTCCCACGGTTGTCATAAACGCCTTGTCAATAGGCTGTCGCTGCTCTACCTACAGCAAGCTTTACCGCTTCGCCCCCAGAAGAAAGTCTGAACTGGTACCGGCCGCATCTACGTAG
>JAUSEJ010000507.1 GCA_030650265.1 Dehalococcoidia bacterium
TTCCCAAAGCGCGGTGCCACGTCCCCAGCTTCTCAGTAATCCCGGCATCGCTCACGCCCCGGGCGCTAGTCTCCCATTTGACAATGACCTCCCGAGGAATGGTTGGATACCGCTTCTGCAACTCGTCAACACGGCTCACCAGAAGACCTCCTTACGATAACAGAAGGGGGACGGGGTTCCCCTATCCCCCTTCTACGCACTGTCCTACTTGGCATGGGTTATGAAAGCGAAGTTGTAGGAGTCGTAAACGATGCCCTTTGTGAAAGTCATCTCTCCGACCCTCGAGCCTATGGCATAGATGGTACGAACGTCCAGAATTGGAATGTTGGAGTATTCGTTCTTGGCCAATACGGCTGCTTCAAGAGCGAACTTCTTCTTTTCCGCAAGGTCTTTCGTGGCGGGAACCTTGTCGATAAGTTCGTCCAGCTTCAGGTTTCTGAGGTTCAAATGGGTGCCCTTAGTAGAATGGAAGATAGTTACCAGTTTTTCAAACTGAAACACGCCCCCGCCGGTAATAGTGTTGAATACGGTGTTGTACATTTCGGGCTTGGGTTTCGGACTACGCATTGTCCGGAGCACCGCGGCCGTAGATTGGACCAGTTCGGCCGTGACGCCCATCTTCTTCCAGTACCCGCCTACGGCAGCGTTCAGATTGTTGTTTGAGTCCGCGCCCTCCGTGTTCCAAATCTTTGTGTTGAAACCATTGGGATATCCGCCCTCGGCCAGGAGTTTCTTCGCCCCCTCAGCATCGAAAGGGTCCGCCTTCAGAACATTGGGATCCCAGAAATAGGCAGTTGGGCGAGCATAGAACAGGGCGGACGGTTCTGCATTGCCGCCAAACATCTTGTCGGCAAGCTCTTTTCGGTCTATTGCCAGGGACAGTGCCTTGCGCACCTTGATGTTGCTGAAAGCGTATTTGTCGGGATTGTCTAGATCGTAGTATAGAGCAAAGAAGTACTGAGACGCCCCATCGTGGGTGATTACGCGGAGGCCAGCCGTCTTCAACTGGGCTACCATATCGGGTGAAACCTCGGCAATGTCTAACTCCCCGGTCTTCAGCATGGCGGCCTTGGTCGAATCGTCGGGAACGAGCACAACCGAAATGGTCTTGAACTTCGGGACCTGCCGCCAGTGACTCTCCACCGCTTCGAGCTCGGCACGAAGTGAGGGGACGAAACTCACGACTTTATACGGGCCGCTGCCCACAGGGTGTTGGCGGAAGTACTCTACACCTTTCTCCTCAATGTACTTCTTCGGCACAATCGCCTGGCTGTTTCCGAAATCATTGAAACCCTTCAGCAACTCAAACTGTGGCGACTTGAGTCTTATGGCCACGGTGTAATCGTCCTTAATATCCACCCCAACTATCTCGGCACGCCAGACAGGCGTATCTGTGTTGGTGCTGTCCGGGGAGAGAATTCTCTCGATGCTGAACTTGACATCTGCTGCAGTCAGGTCGCTGCCATCGTGAAATTTGACTCCCTTCCTGATAAAGAAGGTATGGGTCAGGCCGTCGGGGGACAGTTCATACCGCTCGGCAACAGCGGGCCTCAACTGACCTTCGAAGTTGACGTCTACCAGGGCGTCGAAGACAGCGGCACTTAAACCCTGATAGTTGTTCGCACTTCCCTGCACTATGGGATCGAAAGTTGTCAAGCCAGCGGGACGGCCCTGGATAACAAGACTGCCGGAAGGCTTCGAGGTTGCCGCTTTGTCAGAGTCACCAGGAGTCGATTGGTTCGAGGAGCAGGATGCCAGTAGGAGGATGCCAATCACCGCCAACACCGAGGCAAGGCTAATCAAGGAAAAACGTTTCATCATGAGACTCCTTACGTATTTGTTGCCGACTTATGATGTTAACGAATCGGCTTCATTGCCCTCATGATCGTCGTTGATACTTGAGTTCGCATGCCGCCATGATAGCAGAGCAGCGACTTTGTTGCAAGCACCTGTTTGCTCCACCCTATTCCACATGGCGTGGGTTATCGAATGCCGGTCTCAATCTTGATGGGCTGGCCGTCATTGCACTGAACCAGGCCTAAGGTATTACTCCCATCCCCTGGAGAATCAGGGCGGGCGCCATCGGCAACTCGCGCAGTCGTACGCCGGTCGCCCGATGAATGGCAAGGGCGAGAGCGGCGGGGGGCGCTACGAAGGGTATCTCACCCACACCACGCACGCCATAAGGGTGTCCCGGGTTGGGCACTTCCACGAGCACCGTGTCAATCGAGGGCAAGTCGTAGGCCGTGGGCATCTTGTAGTCGAGGAAGCTGGTGTTCAGCAATTTGCCCTGCGCGTCGAACTGGTATCCTTCCCACAGCGCCCAACCGATCCCTTGCGCGACGCCACCCTGCATCTGGCTTTCCACCAGGCTTGGATGAATGGCTTTGCCGACATCCTGAAGGGCTGTATATCGCAGGATCTGTACTTTGCCGGTTTCCGGGTCCACCTCCACGTCGACGATATGCACCGCGGCCGTGGGACCCACACCCTCAGGGATCAGACTCG
>JAUSEJ010000508.1 GCA_030650265.1 Dehalococcoidia bacterium
GCGCCGAGAACAGCCGCCAGCAGGATTCTGAGCATGAACTCCAGGTCAGTCGCAGGCACTGGCACCACCAATTTGGGCGACCGATAGGCCGCCCAAATGTCTCTATCCGATTGGTTTGGTCAACAGGCCAAGTCGCTCATAGGCCGTATCGATGTACTGCAAATGGAAGTCGTAGTTGAAGAGACCTTCAAGTTCGCTACTGGACATGCGGGCCGAGACCAAAGGGTCCTGCGCCAGCAACGTGAGGAACTCCAGGTCTTCCTCCCAGGCCTTCATGGCATTGCACTGCACTATCTTGTAGGCAGATTGCCGGCTCATTCCCTTCTCGATGAGAGCAAGGAGAACGCGTTGGGAGAAGAGAAGCCCGTGAGTCAGACCGAGATTCTTCTTCATTCGCTCCGGGTAGACCTGCAGATTGTCCATTACCTGCGTGAAAATCCCGAGAATGTAGTCGAGAACGAGACAGGCATCAGGAAGGATAATTCGCTCGACCGAGGAATTGCTGATATCCCGTTCGTGCCAGAGAACCATGTTCTCCATGGCAGTGACAGAGTAGCCCCGCACTACCCTGGCAAGCCCGCTTACTCTCTCACAAAGCTCCGGGTTTCGTTTGTGCGGCATGGCTGACGATCCCGTTTGGCCGCCGCTGAAACGCTCCTCCACCTCGCGAATCTCGGTTCGTTGCATGCTGCGCAGGTCCGTTGCAAACTTATCGAGAGAGGAGGCAATGATGCCTAGCGTGGTGACGAACTGGGCGTGGCGGTCACGCTGGATGATCTGGGTCGATACGGGAGCTACGTCTATCCCCAGCTTCTTGCAAACAAACTCCTCGACGAAAGGCGGAACATTGGCGTGAGTTCCCACGGCGCCCGAAACCTTGCCCACGGAGATCGTTTCCCTGGCCTGCCGCAGCCTGAAGGCGTTTCGCTGCATCTCGTCGTACCAGAGAGCGAGCTTAAAACCGAAGGTCATGGGCTCGGCATGAACACCATGGGTTCGCCCGGTCATGATCGTATCTTTGTAGGTCAAAGCCTGTCGCTTGAGCACCGCGATCAGCCTCGCGATGTCGGCTTCCAGCAGGTCGGCAGCCTCGATGATCTGTAAGGACAATGCCGTATCGATAACGTCCGAAGAAGTGAGGCCAAAGTGGATAAAACGACCCTCCTCGCCGACGCTATCCGTCACAGAAGCAAGAAAAGCGGTCATATCATGCCTGGTTTCCTTGAACACCTCGTCGATCCGCTTCTCGTCGTAGCTGGCCTGCCTTATTTGAGTCAGGGCGCTGGCTGGAATGGCGCCCAACTCCGCCCAAGCCTCACAGGAGGCGACCTCGACCTGCAGCCACTTGTCCAGTTTGTTTTTGTCTGACCAAACCCGGGCCATCTCCGGATTTGAATATCGCTCGATCAATTTGACTCCTCGCAGAGACGTATAAAATAGGCCCAAGAGATGATATAAGATAAGCCGCTGCCTGTCAACTTCTGTAGGTCAAGTTCTGTAGGCCAAGCGGCCCGGCCCTACTTTCGGCTGGGCAATATCGATGCCTCAGGGTGCGTTGGCGCCGCGTCAGTACCGGTAATCATCCCTAACCGGAGAAAAGACATCGATAGCCACAGAAGGCTCGACAGCCTTGACCTTGTGCCGAAAATCGGCGGGCACCAGCCAGCTATCGCCCGCCGCGAGTTCCCTTTTTTCATCGCCCAGTTCAAAGACCAGCCTGCCCGCGGCCAGATAGCCGATCTGCTCGTGCGGGTGAGCGTGCCAGGGAATCTCCCCACCCTCGTCAAAGACTATCTCGGCAAGAAGCATCCGGTCGCCGTAGTTGAGGGTACGCCTGACAACGCCCGGGAACATCTGGATTTCACCCGCAAGTGCCCTCTTTCTCAGCATTGCTATTTGCCTCTCAATTCGGCTCTATAATCCTCGTACTTCTGCCTGATCTCCTCGTGCCGCAGTCCCAGTATCTCGGCGGCGAGATAGGCCGCGTTTTTCGCTCCTGCCACTCCCACAGCCACCGTGGCCACCGGAATGCCGGCCGGCATCTGGATGATGGCGTACAAGGCATCTACCCCTTTCAGGTCGCTGGTCGGCAGGGGGACGCCGATGACAGGAAGCGTAGTCCAACTGGCCAGCACGCCCGGCAGATGGGCAGCGCCGCCGGCCCCGGCAATTAGCAACTCCAGCCCACGCTCTCTAGCGGTGAGGCCGTATTGCCGGGCCTTGTCGGGAGTCCGATGAGCGGAGATCACGGACACTTCATGGGGGATGCCCATGTTGTCGAGGATGTTTGCCGTTTCCTTCATGGTAGGAAGGTCTGATTCGCTTCCCATGACGACGCCGACGAGCGGTCTCGATCCCTGTTGCATGGCGTTAGAACCACCCTCTCTTGGTTAACTTCGTTTCCAGCTGCCCGGCTTCCTTCCGCGTCTCCGGGCAAGGGTCGGCGGCAAGACAGGCCTGTAATTCGGCGAGAGCGTCGCCTTTTCGGCCCATCTCCATAAGGATTAGAGCAAAGTCGAGATGGGCCTCCGGCGATTTGGGCTCGATCTGTAAAGCCAACTCGTAGTAAGTTGTGGCTTTCTCGTACTGTCCCTGCCTGGCCAGTATTGCCCCAAGGCCCAAATAGGCAGGAACATAATTGCAATCGATTTTTATCGCTTTGTTCATCTCGCCGATCGACAGGTCGGGCCTCCCCTGTCTGAGATAGAGACTGCCAAGGTTGTGGTGCGCCTCGGCATCCCCGGGGAACCGGTCTGCTACCGCTTGCCACTGCTCAAGGGCGGCGTCAAGCCGACCGAAGGAGGCGTAGGCCGTTCCCAGTGCAGCCCTTGCCGCTCGCAGGTCGGGTTGGTTGCGGAGCATCTCCTCCAGAAGGTCAATGGCTTGTTGCCCCTTGCCCGAGGCAAGAAGCGATTCGCAATGGGCGATGACAGGCCCGACCGCAGAGATTTCATCAGGCTTCAAGGGGGCCTCTAACCGGGAAATAGGCAATGCTGGCTGCCGCGCCTCATCCTCGACGGCCTCGCGTGCTGCTATATCGGTGCGAAAATGGCAGCCGCTAAACCGGATCTTAGGAACATTGGCGTACGCCTTGCGCCTCGCTTCGGCCATGGTGCGCCCGCTTGCCACTACCGTTAGAACCCTTCCTCCGTCGGTGAGAAGATCATTGGCCGGCTCCCGCAGGCGCCTGCCCGGGAGTAACGCCGACGCACCGGCAGATGCGGGAGTTCGCAGGGCCAGTCTGGTCCCGGCGTGAAATACCCGCACGTCCGCATCGATCGAATCCAGCCCGGAAATGACCTGCCCGTTCACATACTTGCCCGGGTAACCGCCCGAAGCCAGGACCACGCCGACGGTGCAATCCTCGTTCCACTCGATCTGGATCTGGTCCAGGGTTCCGGCAATGGTCGCTTGAATGATATCGACCAGATCGGTCTTCAGTCGGGGAAGAATGGCCTGGGTTTCGGGGTCGCCAAAACGGCAGTTGAACTCCAACACCTTGGGCCCGGCGTCGGTAATCATCAGGCCAGCATAGAGGACACCCTTATAAGGAGATCCCTCGGCCGCCATTCCTCTAACCACCACCTCGAGGATTTCCGACTTCACCCGGTCGATCATCTCCTGCCCGAAGAAACCGGGAGGGCTGTAGCACCCCATTCCGCCGGTGTTAGGGCCCTGATTATCATCAAAAACAGGCTTGTAATCGCAGGCAGGCACCATAGGAACCACGGTTTTTCCATCGCTGAAACAGAGGAGGCTTACCTCTGTGCCGCTTAGAAACTCCTCGACGAGAACCCGATCGCCGGCCTCACCAAATACCCGCTGCACCAGGGACTGATCGATTGCCTGAAATGCCTCCTCGTGGGACCTTGCAATCGTCACGCCCTTGCCAGCAGCCAATCCATCGGCCTTGATGACGATGGGAAGGGGCATCGTTGCGGCGTAGGCCCTGGCCTCGTCGGGAGAGGTAAAGTCGCCGCCACGAGCGCAAGGAATACCGTGCCTCTGCATCAGCTTTTTGGCGAACAGCTTGCTCGACTCTAACCTGGCGGCGTTCTTGGAGGGGCCAAAAGTGGGTATTCCTAGACTCTCGAAGACGTCCACGATTCCCAGAGCCAGAGGATCTTCCGGTCCAACGACAGCTAGATTGACGCCTCTGGTGAGCGCCTCGTCGGCCAGGCTTTTGATATCTTTCGCCAGGATGTCCAGGTTTCGGGCTATGAGCGCGGTGCCGCCATTGCCGGGGGCAACATACACTTCCTTAACCTTGGGACTAAGCAAAAGCTTCCAGGCGATGGCGTGCTCCCGCGCCCCACCGCCGATGAGCATTACGTTCAGCATCTATCCTCCTCGCGAAGGCAGCCCTATTCCCACTCTATGGTTGAGGGAGGCTTGCTGGAAATATCGTACACGACCCGGTTAACACCAGGCACCTCGTTGACGATCCGGCTGGAGATGCGGGCCAAGACATCATAGGGCAGTCTTGCCCAATCCGCCGTCATGGCGTCCTCACTGGTCACTGCCCGAACAGCTACAACGTTGGCATAGGTTCTGCCATCTCCCATGACGCCCACGCTTCGCAGTGGGGTCAGAATGGCAAAGCTTTGCCATAGTTCATGGTATAGTTTGGCCTTCTTGATTTCGTTGACCACGATCCAATCGGCAGCCCGGAGGGTCTCCAGCCGCTCACGGGTTACTTCACCGATGATGCGAATAGCCAGTCCCGGTCCGGGGAACGGCTGTCGGAAGACCATATCTTCAGCCAGGCCTAGGGCAAGTCCCACCTCTCTCACCTCGTCCTTGAACAGGAAGCGAAGGGGTTCGACCAAGCGAAGGCGCATATTCTCGGGCAGGCCGCCGACGTTGTGGTGGGTCTTGATCTTGGCAGACGCTTTCGTGTCCCGGGAAGTACTTTCGATTACGTCGGGATAGAGCGTGCCTTGAGCGAGAAAATCGATTCGCCCCAGCTTCAAGGCCTCGTCCTCAAATACCCGGATGAACTCCTCGCCGATCCGTTTTCGCTTCTCCTCCGGATCGATTATACCGGCAAGACGATCCAGAAAACGATCGGTGGCCTCGACGAGGACGAACTTCATCTGCATATTCTTATGGAACTGGTTTAGCGTCCTCTCCACCTCGTCCCGCCGCAGCAGACCGTTGTTCACGAAAATGCAGGTTAGCTGCTCGCCTATCGCCCGGTGAATGAGGGTGGCCGTGACTGACGAATCGACGCCGCCGGAGAGGGCGCAGATGACTTTGCCATCGCCAACCTGTTTCTGAATGCGCTCAATGCTCTCCGTCACGAAGTTGCCGGCTGTCCAGGTCCCCTTGCAGCCACAGACTTCGTAAAGGAAATTGCGGAGGATGGTCTTGCCTTGCGGTGTGTGTGCTACTTCCGGATGAAACTGCAGACCGATGATTCCTCGATCATTCCCCATGGCGGCGACCGGCGAGTTATTCGTATAGGCCAGGGCGCTGAAACCGGGGGGCATCTCGATGATCTGGTCTCCGTGGCTCATCCAAACGGGTATGGATTCCGACAATCCCTCGAAGATTGGGGAGCCGGTGTCGTTCTTGTAGAGACTGGCGTGGCCGTATTCCCGCTTCTCGCTCGGCGCCACCCTACCACCCAACTGGAAGGCCAGTAGTTGCATGCCATAGCAGATGCCGAGGATGGGCACTCCGCCTTCAAAGACATAGGCAGGAATTTGGGGGGCGTTGGGCGCGTAGACGCTGGCGGGACCTCCCGAGAGGATGAATCCCATTGGCTTCAGGCTAGCGATCCGCTCCCGGGGCGCATCGAAGGGGACAAGTTCACAGTACACCTTGCTCTCACGCACCCGCCTGGCGATCAACTGGCTGTATTGAGAGCCGAAATCAAGGATCACGATGGTTTCATGGCTGGCTGCCCGGTCGTCATGTCCGTGTTGATAGACACTGGCCGCAGCCTCGTCGGCTTTCTTGGCGATATCGAGATATGTGGAGACTTCGATATGGGCGGAGGTCGCCACCCGCCGGCTCCTAGGGCCTGCTTTGTCAGCCATGATTCACCCCCTTGATAACAAAACAACCCCCAGGCAGGGGGTTTCTAATCGTTTCCGCGAATTATAGCAAACATTCATAGGCCTAAATTATACTCAGTCCGGCCAGGATGTCAAGACAGGTAAATGACAAATGGCTTGACCGCTTTTCCAATAATGAGATGCCTGTTCCTTCATCACATGGTGAAGATTAAGCAGACGGGTGGATGACATAGATGTAGGCAAGAGAGCAGAAATGGGGTATCCTGGTTTCTAGGAGACAAACCTAGAAAGGAGGACACCCCGATGGATGAGCAGGAGCAACTGCTCGATAGAATGTTAGTGCA
>JAUSEJ010000510.1 GCA_030650265.1 Dehalococcoidia bacterium
CTCCAGACCAGATCGGCCAAGCGAACTGCCGCCGCCGCCGTGAAGATGGCCGTCGATATGGTCAATGAAGGCCTGATAACCAAGGTTGAGGCCCTTCAAAGAGTCGAGCCAAATCAGATCTATCAGTTGCTTCTCCCTCGCTTCGATCAGGTGGCCAAAGATGAGGCAATCGCCCAGGGCAGGCTCGTGGCAAAGGGACTTAACGCCTCGCCCGGAGCAGCGACCGGCAAGATCGCCTTTGACGCCGACCGGGTTGTTGAACTCGCCAAGCAGGGCATACCGATGATCATGGTACGACCTGAGACGGCGCCCGACGATGTTCATGGCATGCTGGTGGCAAAGGGCATTCTGACCGCTCGCGGCGGCGCCACCAGCCACGCTGCTGTGGTAGCCAGAGGGCTTGGTAAGCCTTGTGTAGCCGGCTGTGAGTCGATCAAGGTAGATCCAGAAGCCCGACAGCTTACCGCCAACGGCAAGGTTTTCCACGAGATGGACGATATCAGCGTCGATGGTTCTACCGGCGAAGTGTTCTCCGGGGTGATTCGGACAATCGATACGGCGTTCACTGAAGACAGCGAACTGGCCGTGTTGCTCCACTGGGCTGACGAGGTCAAGCGGCTCGGTGTATGGGCCAACGCCGATTATCCCCGCGATGCGGCTAAGGCGGTAGAGCTTGGCGCTGAAGGAATAGGCCTGTGCCGAACCGAGCACATGTTCTTTGAAGAGACGCGCCTACCCATCGTACGACAGATGATTCTCTCGGCCTCTGAGGCCACGGCTCTCGAAAAGGAACTGGACTCTGCCCGAGCAAGCGCTGAGGCCGCCGAGCCAGGCAAGAAGGCAGAAGCCGAAGCAAAACTAGGAGAAGTGCGGGCCAAAGTCGCCGCTTCCCCCGCGGTCAAGGCCTATCGTGATGCCCTCGCCGAGCTGCTGAAGTTCCAGACCGACGATTTCAAAGGTATCTTCCGAGCTATGGCGGGTCGACCGGTAGTCGTCCGACTACTCGACCCTCCGTTGCATGAGTTCTTGCCCAGCTACGAAGAGCTTCTGGTCGAGGTTACTGAACTTCGCATCAGGGGTAACAATCCGACCGAGCTCCATGAGAAAGAAACAATACTGCGAGCGGTGGCTAGCATGCGCGAGATGAATCCTATGCTCGGGCTCCGGGGCTGCCGCCTCGGTCTCATGTTCCCCGCCATCAACGAGATGCAGGTTACGGCCATCCTGACGGCGGCTTGCGATCTGCAGAAGGACGGACTGGCGGTTCATCCCGAGATCATGATACCCCTTGTCGGCCATGTCAACGAACTAAAAGTCATCCGCGAACAACTTGAGAAAGTTGCAAGAAACGTGGAGCAGGCCAATGGTCAGGCAATACCATACAAATTCGGGACGATGATCGAGATCCCGCGGGCGGCTCTTACCGCCGACGAGATTGCCGAGTCCGCTGAGTTCTTCAGTTTCGGCACCAACGACCTTACCCAGACTACGTTCGGCTACAGCCGGGACGATGCCGAGGGCAAGTTCCTGCTAGAATACGTAGAACGCAAGATTCTCCCCACCAACCCCTTCCAGGTTCTCGATCGCACCGGCGTCGGCAAACTGATAAAAACTGCTGTCGAGCTAGGACGTGCCACCCGACCCGACATGAAGATGGGAATCTGCGGGGAGCATGGGGGAGAACCATCGAGCATCGAGTTCTGCCACCAGATCGGTCTCAATTATGTTAGCTGCTCGCCATTCAGGGTCCCTATAGCCAGACTGGCTGCAGCCCAAGCAGCGCTGGCATCAGTGGAGAGAGACCGGTAGAAACCACTAGAATGGAGGAAGGTCCGCTTATGACTGACACCATAGCCATGCCCCTCAAAATTACCGACACCGTCCTGCGCGATGGGCACCAATCGCTACTGGCTACCCGTATGCGCACGGATGATATGCTGCCAATCGCCGCCGAACTAGACGAGGTGGGCTACTTCTCGCTCGAAGTTTGGGGTGGCGCCACCTTTGACACTTGTCTGCGCTTCTTAAACGAAGATCCTTGGGAGCGACTGCGTCAGCTCAAGGCGCACATCAAGAAGACTCCCCTGCAAATGCTTATGCGCGGTCAAAACGTCGTCGGTTACCGAAACTACGCGGATGACGTGGTCGAACGTTTCGTGGTCAAGGCGCGCGAGAATGGCATAGACATCTTCCGTATCTTCGACGCTCTCAACGACATACGCAACCTGGAAAAGGCGATGTCGGTTGTCAAACGCGAGGGTGGGCACGTTCAAGGCACTTTCAGCTACACGATCAGCCCGGTCCATACCATTGACACCTTCGTCGTCATGTCCCGGCAGATGGCCGACCTTGGCGCCGATTCGATCTGCATAAAGGACATGGCCGGTTTGCTAACTCCTTATGCTGCCTATGAACTGGTCGGCAAGCTCAAAGCTAGCGTCGCCGTGCCAATTCAATTGCATTCACATTACACCAGCGGCATGGCATCGGCGGCGGTTATCAAGGCAGCCGAGGCCGGTGTAGATATCGTGGACACGGCAATCTCCACCATGTCACTGGCCACCTCGCAGCCGCCAACCGAGAGCATCGTGGCCATGTTCAAGGGGACTCCCCGAGACACCGGCCTCGACCTCGAAAAGCTCAGCAAGATCGCTGCTTACTTCGGCGAGATACGAAAGAAATATCACGCTTTCGAGTCCAACTTCGTTGGCGTGGACACAAACGTTCTGACCTTCCAGATTCCTGGCGGTATGTATTCGAACCTGGCTAGCCAACTCCGGGAGCAGAACGCTTTGGACAAACTTGCCGAAGTACTGGCCGAGGTGCCCCGCGTTCGGGCGGAGATGGGATACCCGCCTCTGGTCACGCCGTCCAGCCAGTTCGTCGGCACTCAGGCCACGCTTAACGTGGTCGCCGGTGAACGCTACAAGATCATAATCAGCGAAATCAAGAACTACGTTAAAGGCCTCTACGGTACGCCGCCAGGGCCTCTCGATCCGCAAGTAGTAAAGCTGGCTATCGGTGATGAAGAGATCGTAAAGTGTCGTCCGGCCGATCTCCTGAAGCCTGAAATGGAAAAGGCAGCAGCGGAGATCGGCAGCCTCGCTCAATCCGAGGAGGATATCCTGAGCTACGCCCTTTTCCCCCAAGTTGCCCGCGACTTCTTCAAGAAGCGCGAGGCAGGAGAGGTTCACGAGAATGAGATCATCGCCGCCATCGCGGCCGTGTTGGCTGCCCCGGCGGATAGCGTCCAAACAACGGTGACGACGGTAGGAGAAAATGGCGGACGTTCGCCTTGGAGGGCGGCCGGTCGCTACATGTTGGCCAGGCCATCGAGTTGGAGGCATGGATGAAACTTAACATCAACGGCAGAGAACACGAAGTAGAAGTTCAACCAGATTCAGTGTCCGTTGACGGTACGTCATACAAAGTTAACGTCTGGCGAGACAACGGTGACACGACGGTGCGGGTAGGGGGCAGACCATACAAGGTAAAGCTGAAAGACGACAACAAGGTAGTCGTCGACGGCAGGACATACTCTGCGGCAATAATTGGCAGTCCAGTTACCGGCCGCGCTGCCATCGCCAAACGGGTTGCGACGACCCATTCGGCGCCAACGAAGGGAGCAGGAGCGGCCGAACCAGGAAGTGTGACGGCCCCAATGCCGGGCAAGGTTCGTTCCATTCTCGTCAGTGAAGGTCAACAGATCGCCGCCGGTACCGTGGTCGCCATCCTCGAAGCCATGAAGATGGAGAATGAGATCCGTTCTCCCCTTGGCGGCAAGGTGAAGCGAATCGCCGCCAGTGCCGGCCAGGCAGTCAGCAAAGGCGATACGCTGGTGGTAGTCGAATAACCAGACCATCTCACTAGCGATTTGGGATAACGCAGAGAGGCCCCGACAAAACCTGCCGGGGCCTCTTGGTTACCCAAATTTCGTTGCGACTTCACGGCCGAACTTGCCATCAGACTGGCCGAAGCTCGATCATACAGCCAGCGTAGGGGCGTCCTTCATCTGAAAGACGCCCCTACGCTCTACGACTTGCTGCAAGAACCGCTCTTCTGCTAGACCTTCGGTCCGGCTGCCTTCACATCATCAGCGACCCGGTCTGCAAACTGCTTGAAGTTCGCCACGAATTTACCGGCCAGCGACGCCATTTGCACGTCGTAGGCCGCCTTATCGGCCCAGGTGTCACGCGGCCGCAGAACCCGATCTGGAACATCGGGACAAGTCTCGGGAACCTTGAATCCGAAAGTAGGATCTGTCCGATAGGAAACGTTCTCCAATTGTCCGCTAAGGGCGGCACGCAGCATCGCTCTCGTATGCGGAATCGAGAAGCGCTTGCCCACGCCGTAGGGGCCACCACTCCAGCCCGTATTGACTAGCCAGCAACGCGCCCCGGTGCTGCGGATGCGCTCGCCAAGCTTATCGGCGTATACGCTCGGATGAAGGACCAGGAATGGGGCGCCAAAGCAGGCGCTGAAGGTCGCCTGTGGCTCGCTACCCATGCCTTTCTCCGTGCCGGCGACCCTGGCAGTGTAGCCCGAGATGAAGTGATACAAAGCCTGTTCGGTCGTTAGGCGAGAAATCGGTGGCAACACGCCGAACGCATCGGCGGTGAGGAAGATAACGTTCTTCGGGTGTCCACCCATGCCGGTCGCCGAGGCGTTCCTGATGGATTCCAGCGGATAACTGGCTCGCGTATTCTCGGTGATCGCTTCAGAGTCCAGGTCCAACTTGCGCGTTACCGGGTCTATGACGACGTTCTCGAGAATAGAGCCAAACATATGGATCGCCGCATAGATATCTGGCTCGGCCGCCTGCGAAAGGTTGATCATCTTGGCGTAGCAGCCGCCCTCAAAGTTGAAAACGCCATTGTCGCTCCAGCCATGCTCGTCGTCGCCGATGAGCGCTCGCTCGGTATCGGCGGTGAGGGTGGTTTTGCCGGTACCGGACAACCCGAAGAAGATGGCAGTCTCACCATTGCTGGCTTCGTTGGCCGAGCAATGCATTGAGAGGACGTTCCTCTTGGGCAGCAGGTAGTTGAGGACCGTAAAGACCGATTTCTTGCACTCACCGGCATATTGACTGCCGGCGATTATGGCGAGTCGGCGAGTGAAACTTAGGATGACGCCGACCTCCGACTTGGTACCATCGATCTCCGGCACACATTGGAAGTTTGGCGCATGGATGATTGTAAACGGCTCCATGCTGGTCGGGCCCGGATCCCGAAACATGTGGCGGACAAAAACATTGACCCAGGCAACCTCGCTAATGACACGAATGGGCATACAATGGGCCGGGTCTGCCCCAACTGTGACGTCTTGAACAAACAGGTCTTTGTCCTGGAGATAGGCCAGAACACGACGGCGCAGGGCCTCGAATTTCTCGGGGGTAAATGGCTGGTTGACAGCGCCCCACCAGACCTCAGGCTGACTTGGCTCCTCCTGAACGACGAACTTATCGCCCGGCGATCGACCAGTGTACTTACCGGTGGTTACTCTGAGGCCACCGCCCGGCGAGATAATCCCTTCGCCACGACGGATGAACTCCTCCATCAGAACAGGCACATCCGCATTCCAGAGCACTTTGCCGGGTCTCTGGATTCCGTACTGCTCAAGCGTGAGACTAGTGGGTTCCGCGACTTTGCTTACCATAACTGGCCTCCGTCTTCTAAATTTTTCTTCGGCATCGGCCTGCCGCGACCCTATGCGAAACCTGGTTGGGAAACATGGCCACCCTGCCATTGTTATGCCCATCGCAAGTACCCTGAATTTGCGCCGGGGCGATAAGGAGGATTGCGCAAGAGGGGCTGCGAAGCACTCAGTCCCTCTTCTCCCACCTGTCCGATAGTATGTTGAATACTATACCAGATTCCGGGCGCAAATTCAATAGTTCGAATTGCATCATAATAACTGTTACCGAAAGGTGTATCGTTGCATCATAACTACTGTTACCGAAGGAGACTGCGGTGGAAAGTATGTCAAGAAGCAGCGTACACGAATTTGCATCGGCAATCAGGCAGCGATTCCAGAAAGCCGGTCGAGCGGAGCGACGGGGGATTCTCTATGAATTTGTGATGATTACTGGCTATCATCGGAAATCAGCTGTGCGGCTTTTGGGAG
>JAUSEJ010000515.1 GCA_030650265.1 Dehalococcoidia bacterium
CGGGTTGTCCCTTTCGATGGCGACCATAGCATCGTCAATTAGCTTGCCAATAGTTGACTGCCTGGCGTTAGCCTTCAGGTGCTCCCAGCGGCCCTCTGGAGGCACCCAGAAGACATTGGCTGCTACATACTCATCCTTGTCTTCTAAGACCAGATATCTGGCCTGTGGCTCCTTGACGTAGTATTCACTTGTCGGTTCGGATGTCCATAAGCTGAGTTGGTGGTGATGCTCCAGGAAAGCGTCTGAAATGTACTTGAGGAAAACAAGGCCGAGTACCACATGCTTATACTCGGCCGCATCCATATTGTTGCGAAGCTTGTCGGCAGCCTGCCATAGCTTCTCCTCGAAGCCCAGGTTGGCGCCGTTCGATTTGGAGTTCTTCTTATAGCTCAGGTCTGTAGTGACTCTCTTTGCCATCCCCCCTCCGGTAGCTATCTTTTGCCGATTCGTGACTCCAATCATCTTGCCGGGCGCCAACATTCTCTCCCGATACGACCTCAGCCCGATACTTGCGCGTCCTAGACTTTGCCCGCTTGAGACTCCGTTGGAAGGATTCCCAACGCTGGCAAGCATCTGGTTGGCCCAATTATACACCCGTTTTTAATGAGATAGTATAGAAAATGGCGGGGTTGTCGTCCAATGGCCTAGTCCCAGGAATACTTTTCTACGAAACGAGCCAATGGCCGAGAAGCGTGAGGGTCACGGCGGCGGCTAGAACGTTAATGAGACCTTTGTCACTCGCTATCAGGAGCCATAGGGGTGCACACCGCTAGTCCTGCGGATGTGGGATCGGCACGGGAAGGACCTGGGTAGCGCCCAATGCATTCGGCAGACTAGCCGCCCTTCGACAGACCAACGCCCCTCCCCGGCTGGCGACAAGCCACCAGCGCTACGTTTGCTGGAGGCTGGCGCCGCTCGGACCTGGACAGCGTCAAACTCATTCGGCAGACTACCCGCGTTTCGGCAGACTACAGACCTCTCCGCGAGACTATCAGGGTTGCACAGCTCATCCCAACCCCACCAAGTCCTTGACATGCTTCAAGGTGGCCTCCGCGATGGGCCGGACCCGGTCGGCGCCGCGGCGAAGAAGGTCTTCCAGCCGTTCGGGCTCAGCCATGAGTTGTTCGTATCTACTGCGGACCGGCTCGAGAGAGGCGATCACCAGGTCAGCCACTGCTTTCTTCAGGACTCCGTATCCCTTTCCCTCGAAAAGCCCCTCGATCTCCTCCCGCTTCTGCCCGGACAGGACCTCGTAGATGACAAGCAGGTTCTTGACGCCGGGCGAAGAGGACTCGAAGTGGGTCTCCTTGCCCGAATCCGTGACCGCACGCATGATCGCCTGGCGAATGACGTCCGGCTGGTCTACCACGCCGATGGCATGACCCTTCCTCTTCTCCCCGAGGCTCTTGCTCATCTTCACGGTGGGGTCATCGAGGCCCATCACCCGTGCCCCGCTGGCTCGTATCATCGCCCGCGGGAGCACAAACGCCTCGCCGTACAGGTGATTGAAGCGCTGGGCGATATCAGTCATGAGCTCGATGTGCTGTCTCTGGTCTTCGCCGACCGGAACGACGTTGGTCTTATACAACAAGACGTCGGCTGCCTGGAGGACAGGATAGTCCAGCAGCCCGGTCCCAACGCTCTCGGCGAGGGTTGACTTGGACTTGAACTGGGTCATTCGCTCCAGCCAGCCGAGAGGGGTTACGCAATTG
>JAUSEJ010000543.1 GCA_030650265.1 Dehalococcoidia bacterium
CCGGTCTGCACCTTAGCGAGGAAGAGGTCAACACCATCGTAGACTACACCACCGCGATCGGCCTTGCCCTGGGAACGAGGGGCCTGATGAACGTCCAATACGTTATCATGCCCAACAGCAGGGCCGAGGAGGACAAGACTGGAAACGATCCTGGCTCATCCGTTTATGTAATTGAGGTTAACCCGCGAGCCAGCCGGACGGTGCCCTTCCTATCTAAGGTAACGGGCGTGCCTATGGTCAAGGTGGCGACTCACGTCATGCTCGGCAAGACCTTGAAGGAGCAGGGTTACAGTGGTGGACTGTGGAAGAGGCAGAAGTTGGTCGCCATCAAGGCGCCCGTCTTCTCCATGTCCAAGCTCATCGGCGTGGACACCTATCTTGGTCCCGAGATGAAGTCTACTGGCGAGGTAATGGGTATTGACTATACCTTCCCTGCTGCTTTGCACAAAGCTCTGCTGGCTGCCGGCATTATGCTGCCCAAGCAGGGCGCCATACTTTTGAGCATTGCCGACAGAGACAAGCCGGAATCGGTGCCGCTGATCAAGACCCTGGCGGCAATAGGCTACAAGCTCTACGCCACCGAGGGTACGGCGATCATGATCGAGGCGCTGGGGCTGCCGGTGACGAGGATCACCAAGAAGCTTGACGAGGGCCATCCCAACGCCGTCGACGCCATCAAACAGGGCATCGTCAATGGGGTCATTAACACCCTAACCGGCGACCGCACGCCCCTCAAAGATGGCTTCGAGATCCGTCGGGCGGCCGCCGAGCACCGTGTTCCTTGCTTTACATCCCTCGACACGGCCAGAGCCGTCGTGGACGTTCTTTCTAGCCAGGAGACAACCTACAATATTCAACCATTGCCCGAGTACCTGGAGCCTCGTATGGCGATAGGGACTAGTCAATGACGGCAGATTGCGCTGATTGCCTGAGTTACCTTATCGACTCGGCCTTGGAGGCCGAGTCGATAAGGCCTTTCGCCCTCAACACTCGATCGATTACTATCTGACGAGTGCGTCTTCTGTAGCTCGACGAATTATTTGGCGTGGGTTATCGTCGCATAGGCATAGGTCGATCTAAGACCTGGCCCTGGTCCCTGGGTGGGCCATTCCCGTCCATCGAAGTGGGCCATTCCAGATTGACAGAAACAGTGCTTAGGGGCTGTAAATCAATAACTGTAACATATCATTGTCTAGGGTGAATGGAA
>JAUSEJ010000544.1 GCA_030650265.1 Dehalococcoidia bacterium
CAACGAAGGCCTTTCCAGGCGGAGCGCGGTGCATATTCTCTACCCGCAAGCGGTCCCTCTCAAGGCCGTTATTGATCCGGCGGTTTGCCTCTGGCTGAAGAACGGCAAGTGCGTAAAGACCTGCCAAAAAGCCTGCGGCGTAAACGCTATCGACTTCGATCAACAACCCCAGACGCTCGATCTCAATGTCGGCGCTGTGGTGTTAGCCCCTGGTTTCAACATATACAACGCCAGGCAGTCAGAGGAATTCGGCTATGGCCGCTACGCCAACGTCGTGACGGCCATTGAGTTCGAGCGACTTCTCAGCGCGTCCGGGCCGACCAATGGCCACATCACCCGCCCTTCGGACAAGCAGGAACCCAAACGCATAGCCTTCTTCCAGTGCGTCGGATCGCGGGATCAGAACCACAAGTATTGTAGCTCGGTCTGTTGCATGTACGCCACGAAAGAGGCGATGCTGGCCATGGAGCATGTCCCAGGTGTGGAATGCCAGATCTTCTTTATGGACATGCGCGCCTTTGGCAAGGGTTACGATGCCTTCTTTGAGAGGGCCAAGTCGCAGGGCGTCAAGTACACTCGCTGCCGGATATCCTCGGTAAAAGAGGTGCCCGGCTCCAAAGAACTGTTAATAAAGTACCAAAGCGAAGATGGAGAAATGCGGCTGGAGACGTTCGACCTCGTTGTTCTGAGCGTCGGCATGGAACCACCAAAAGGTGCGGCGGAACTCGCTGCGATTACGGGGATCGAACTCAACGAACACGGCTTCTGTCGAACCAATCCATTGAACCCGATTGAAACAAGCAAGCCAGGCGTATTTGTCTGCGGCACTTTCGCTGAGCCAAAGGACATTTCGGAGAGCGTGACCCAGGCCAGCGGCGCCGCGGGGGCTGCCCTGCAGACGATCGGGACCGCCCGCGGCACTCTCGTCGAGGAGAAGGTCTATCCCCGCGAGTTGGCCGTCGAAGGAGAAGAGCCAAGAATCGGCGTCTTCGTCTGCCACTGCGGCAACAACATCGCCGGTGTCGTAAATGTACCGGATGTCGTCGAATACGCCAGGGGTCTACCCGGAGTAGTACATGCCGATAATATCATCTACGCTTGCGCCGCGGACTCTCTCAAGGCTTTGCCTGAGACAATTAAGGAACATCGCCTGAACCGGGTGGTAGTCGCTAGCTGTACGCCCAGAACCCACGAACCCCTATTTCAAGACACCCTGCGTGAGGCGGGCCTCAATCCCTACCTGTTCGAAATGGCCAATATCCGCGACCAATGCTCCTGGGTCCATAGTAAAGAGCCTGAAAAAGCCACGGATAAATCAAGGTCTCTCATCAAAATGGCCGTTTGGCGGGCCAGCACTCTGGAGCCAATCCATGAGACAAAGTTAGAACTCAACCACAGGGCTCTGGTAATAGGTGGCGGGGTTTCCGGCATGACCTCAGCTCTCAGCCTCGCCAGCCAGGGCTTTCAGGTGTTTCTGGTCGAGCGGGACAAACAACTAGGCGGCAATCTGAGGAACCTGAGCAGTACAGTTCAGGGAATCGACCCCAAGTCCTATGTAGAATCCCTGCTCAAACAAATTGCGGCGGCGCCACTTATCGAAGTACTGACAGGGGTGGCTGTTGCCAAAGTCGAGGGATTCATCGGCGCCTTTAAGACAACCCTGGAGACAGTAGATAGCCCCATTCAACGGCTCATCGAGCACGGCGTAACCATCGTGGCCACGGGAGCACAAGAGTACCGCGGCAGCGAGTATCTCCTTGGTCAGCACCCCAACATCATTACTCAGGGCGACCTCGAAGCCAGGCTCTCACCGGATGGATCCGGTATCCCCAATGCCAGGTCGGTTGTGATGATCCAATGTGTGGGCCCCTGGGCCGAAAAGGAGTTCTATTGCAGCCGGGTCTGCTGCGGCGTGGCTGTGAAGAACGCCCTCCGCATTAAGAGACTTGATCCGTCCACCCAGGTTTACGTTCTCTACTGGGAGATGCGAACTTACGGATTCAAGGAAGACCTGTACACGAAAGCGCGAGAAGAGGGGGTCATTTTCGTCCGCTATGACAGGGCCAACCCGCCGGTCGTGCAGGACACCGACTCCGGCGTCCGCGTTGAAATCACCGATCCGATTCTAAACGAGCGGCTTCAGTTGAACCCTGACTATCTGGTCCTATCCACGGCGATGGTTCCAAGGCCGGAGGGGATAGCACTGGCGCCTATCTTGAAGGTACCACAGTCGCGCGAGGGCTTCTTCCTCGAAGCGCACATCAAGCTTCGTCCAGTAGATTTCTCGTCGGAAGGAATGTTCCTTTGTGGTACCGCCCATTATCCGAAATTCATTAGCGAATGCGTGGTCCAGGCCGCGGCGGCGGCAGGGAGGGCAGCCACTGTCCTAACCAAAGAAATGCTCACCGCCGGAGCTATCGTCGCCGTCGTGACCCCGGAGAAGTGTACGGCCTGTCTCACTTGCGTGAGGGTCTGCCCGTTCAGCGTGCCTTTCATTAACGCAGAGGGATTAGCCGAGATCAGAGCTGCTGAATGCCGCGGCTGTGGCATTTGCGCATCCGAATGTCCGGCCAAGGCCATCGAGATCCTGAATTACAAGGACAGGCAGATCGTCGCCAAGACGGACGCTCTGCTCAGCGGTTTCTAAGTCAAGGACTACTCGTGTGTACATCGTCCTCATTGAAGGATATCACGGTAGCAGGAGGATTTATGAGTCCCAGTGATACATTCGAACCGGAGATAATCGGCTTTGCCTGTCACCATTGCGCCTTTGCAGCCGCCGATCTCGCCGGTTCTATGCGACTATCGTACCCGACCAACGTCAAGATCGTGCGCCTTCCTTGCACGGGCAGGCTCGACATCACTCACGTGCTAAGAGCCTTCGAGGCCGGCGCCGACGGTGTCTTTGTCGCTGGCTGACTGGAAGGCACATGTCATTACCTGGAAGGTAATATACACGCTAAGAGACGGGTCAAATATATCAAAGAGATACTCGAATCCATCGGAATCGAAGGCGAGCGCCTCAGTATGTTCAATATGTCTTCGGCTGAAGGGCAACGCTTCGCTCAGATCGCCAGCGACGTGACCGATAAGATCCGGGCGCTGGGACCGACTCCAGTGAAGGGGCGAAGGGCGGGGAGCGACTCGCCATGCGAACCCGCCTTATCGGCCAATAACTCAAAGTAGAGGGATGGTGAACGTGATATGATCAAGGCTCAGCAAAAGCCTATTGACGAGATACGCGGCATGCTGGGTAGCGCCAAGAAGGTCCTCGTTTTTGGCTGTGGCACCTGCGTAACAATCTGCTTCGCCGGTGGGGAGAAAGAGGTTTCTATTCTCAGCTCACTGCTGCGCATGGCCGAGGACATTGACAACGGCGACAGGCAGTTCCGCGAGCATACAGTCAAGAGGCAGTGCGAATGGGAATTCCTCGACCAGGCTGCCGATGAAGCCAAGGACGCCGACCTCATCATTTCCTTGGCCTGTGGCATTGGCGTTCAGGCCACAGCCCAGCGCTTCCCTGATAAAACCGTCGTTCCCGGAGTGAACACCGCCTTTCTTGGCCTCATTTTGGAGCAGGGCGTTTGGAGCGAGCGATGCGTCGCTTGCGGTGACTGCGTCCTGAGCACGACCGGTGGCATCTGCCCGATAGTACGCTGCAGCAAGAGCTTGCTAAATGGCCCTTGTGGAGGCTCTGTCAATGGCAAGTGCGAAATCTCGCCCGATGTCGAATGCGCCTGGCAGCTAATCGTTGACAAACTTACGGCCTTCGGAAGAGAGGACGAACTGGAACAGATCGCGCCTCCAAAGGACTGGAGAACCAGCCAGAGTGGCGGTCCAAGGAAAATCGTGCGGGAGGATCTTAGGATATGAAGTCTGGAAGCAACCTGGAAAAAGTGCTGGCAGCAGGACACTTTGCCGCCACTTCCGAGCTAGGTCCTCCCAAGAGCGCCAATCCCGCGGTCGTGCGCGAGAAGGCCAAATTCCTGCGCGGCTACATTGACGCGGCCAATATTACCGATAATCAAACGGCAATCGTGCGAATGTCCAGCGTGGCGGCCGCCTACATAGCTCTGTCTGAAGGCGTGGAACCGGTAGCCCAGATGACCTGCCGCGACCGGAACCGCATTATGATGCAAAGCGACATCCTGGGCATGGCGGCCCTCGGCATCAAGAACCTACTCTGCCTTAGCGGCGACCATCAGAGCTTCGGCAACCATCCGGGCGCCAAGAACGTCTTTGACATCGACTCCATCCAACTGCTGCAAATGGTCAAGAATATGCGGGACGATAAGAAGTTCCAGTGCGGCGACGCGATAGACGTCGAGCCCCGATTGTTCATAGGCGCCGCTGCCAATCCCTTCGCCGACCCATTCGATTTCAGAGTCATCCGGCTTGGCAAGAAGATCGCCGCCGGGGCCGACTTCATCCAAACCCAACTGGTTTTCGACGTGGACAAGTTCGCCCGATGGATGGAGGGCGTTAGAGAGCGAGGCCTGCACAAACAGGTCAAGATTTTGGCGGGCGTCGGTCCGATCAAATCGGTCGGCGCCGCCCGCTATATGAAGAACAGGGTAGCCGGCATTGACGTCCCGGACGAAATTATCGCCAGAATGGCCGGTGCTCCCAAAGGCAAGGCCAAGGAAGAGGGCCTCAAGATCTGCGTGGAGATCATCCAGAGACTAAAATCAATCGAAGGGGTGGCCGGGGTGCACATCATGGCCATCGAGTGGGAAGAGGCGATTGCTGAGATCACCGAGTCGGCCGGACTTCTGCCCCGCCCTATACTAGACTAAGTGACGACCGCAATGGAGACGCCGGTTGCGTCCTGATGCGATTGCCTGAATGATTTGGAGATGACTATGACCACCGCAATAGCAACAGAAAACATAGTTGAGGTTATCCGGAGAGAGTGCGGCGAAAAGGTGATGCTGTGCTACCAATGCAAGAAATGCACAGTCGGCTGCCCCGTAGTCGATGAGATGGACCTGAAACCAAACCAGATCATGCGAGCCTTACAGTTCAATCAGATCGACAGGGTGCTAAACTCCAAGACAATCTGGCTGTGCGCCAGTTGTAAAACTTGCACAACGCGCTGCCCCAACGATATCGATATCACCGAGATAATGGACTACCT
>JAUSEJ010000551.1 GCA_030650265.1 Dehalococcoidia bacterium
AATCATAGGCAAGGGCAGGGCCCTCGAAATATGCCTGACCGGCGACATGATCGCCGCCGATGAGGCGCTTCGCATCGGTCTCATTAACCGGATCGTGGCCGAAGGAAGCGTGGTCGACGCTGCCAGGGAGCTGGCCAAGAAGATCGCCGCCAAGGGTAGCGTTGCCGTCCAAATGGTTCTCCATAGCGTGAATACCGGGCTGGATCGAAGCCTCACAGACGGATTGGCGGTAGAGGTTGTCGATTTCGTCAAGGTAGTGCAGACGGAAGACGCGAGGGACGGGCTAACGGCCTTTCTTGAGAGTCGTCCGCCCGTATTCAAGGGTAGGTAGTGTGTTCTGGCAGCCTGTAATCAAGAACTCTTCCGGGGCCGAACACAAAGCCGGCCTAATTCTGTCGCTCCGGCCCGCATCATGCCGGATGACGTTGGCTTCGACCTGTGGCCTTTCAAGTCCAAGCCGGATATCGGCGCTCTCGCTATCTTGCGATGGCCGGCGCCACTGCCGGCGCGATGTCCTGGTAGGGCTTGGCCACCGCGATAAATCGGTGGCTGTAGATGAAGTCCGGATAACAGGTGATCAGAGTAAGGCTCTGGTCCGGGGTAGGGGCCATGACCTCTATCTCGTCGGGCAGAACAAGCCTGGTTTCTTTGACTTCGTAGAGATACTCCGTATCATCGGTGAAGATGAGCACGGCATCTCCGGGAAGTATGTCAGGCAGGTGCTTAAACACCTCCCCCTCTCCTCGAATGGGACTGCCGATGTGGCCCGACATCACCATGTTCCCAACTTCGCCGGGATTCGGGCTACCCTGGTGATGCCCCACGGCGTGATCCGCTGTTTCCCACAGCCACTCGCCTTTTTCTAACTTAATGCCGATCTCGACAACGGGCGAGTCGACGCCGATGCGGGGAATGACTATTCTGGTCGCCGGAGGCAGGAGTACAGGCGAAACGCGGGCATTCTCCGGTACCGGCGGCAACAGTCTCAGGGGCTCGACTAGAATCCGCGGTTGAACCTGTCCTCCGGTGAACATCGTGTAGGCATAAGCTGCGCCCACGAGAACCAGCATGAGGAAACCCGTCCCGACCAGGATATTGGCAAATGAGCGCAGCACGTTGCGCCGGGTAAGAATCATTTCCCTTTGGCACCTTGAGCGAGAATGAGTTCACTACCCCTATTCTAACACATTTCAAACGGTCAGATTTGGCCTTCTCACCAAACTACTGGAACGTCATACATAGCGAAAGCACGGTCCGCGGTCAATAGCATCATCTTCTCAACCGATGCCTGGGCAATCAGTAGGCGATCAAAGGGGTCGCGGTGTAGTAGCGGCAATGCGCAGACAAAAAGCGCGTGTTCGTTCTCGACTACCAAGTTCTTGAACCCATTAGCCGCTATTTGTCGTGGGATGAATGATACCGGATCTTCCGCAAACGTGATCCTTCCCAATCTGGCCTTGATGGCGATCTCCCACGCCGAAGCCGCGCTGAACCATATCTCATTGCCGGCATCGCGAACAATCTCCATGGCGCGCGTCGACAACCGGGGATCGGCCATGATCCACCACAGAAAGGCATGGGTATCCAGGAGATAGCGCATCACTATGCCTCGAATGAGTCCAGCAGATCGTCGGGCAGGGGAGAATCGAAGTCCTCAGCTATGCTCACCCGACCGCGCGCGAGTCCCGGCACACGCTCATCATGAATAGGAACCAATTTTGCTATTGGCTTGTTGTCTCGCATTATTATGACTTCTTCTCCCTGCAGCGCCTTGGCAACCAGGCGCGACAAGTCACTCTTGGCCTGATGCATATTGACCCGTGTTGCCATTCCGAACCTCCTGAGCCCAGTATAGCTAATATACTTAGCTAAGTCAAACTGGCCGGGTTCTTATGATCAGGTTCTTCTGATCATTGACAAACTCGCCTGATTCGCTATAATGACCAACGTGGCCGATCGGACGAATACGGTTTGATCGCCTGCCTTGAAATAGCAACAAGAAAGGAGTAAGAAGTAGTGGCGGAAGTAAGCCTCATTACGGATGAGATGCGCGCCTTAATTGGCAT
>JAUSEJ010000562.1 GCA_030650265.1 Dehalococcoidia bacterium
CATCAGTTCCGGCATGTTCTTGACGAAGCCAAACACTCTGCCATCCGGCATGTAACGGCTTTCGTCCAGTTGGCGCCGGAGCCTTTCATTCTTACCGCAAACCACCAGAACCTGGGCGTCGAGGTCGGATCGGCCTATAGACTCGACCACCCGGCCGATTCCTCCCGCTCCCTCGCTGCCGCCCACCACAAGCACGGTGAACTTGTGAGGCAGAAGGCCCAGCGATACCCGGACCTCCGCCACTTCTTCCTCCACAGCGCCGAAGCGCGGGCCAATGGGCAGACCAAGTGCGAGAATACTCTCCGCTCTGACGCCGGCGATCTCGAGGGCCTCGGCGGCGGCGGCGGTCGGGGCGACACAGAGAGCGCTATCCCTGCTGGCCCAGCCGGCGTGGACGTCCACGAGATCGGTCAGAACGGATACTAGCGGTACGGGCGAGTCGCCGCGGCCCAACAGGCGCGTTATGATGTGGTTGGTTAGGGGATGCACTGAAACGATTACTTGCGGCGAGTGCTCCGCCATGAGGCGCTCGACCCGCTGACGAAGGAATGGCTCGGCCATCTTGACGAGGGTTTCAAAGCGGCGGCGACCGTTGGCTGCATGATAGACGAAGGCCCAGAGACCGGGGCTATTAACGATGATCGGAGAGTAAAGGCCCACCAGGTTATCGAGAAGACTTCGACGTCCTACGGCAAACAGATCGACGACTGTGGGAGCGATATCTCCGTCGCTTATGCTCAGAAGGCCCCTCTCGATGGCTTTGGCGACGCTTCGATGACCACCGCCGTTCATGGACATGAGAATGAGTACCCTCTTCGGCTGAGTGTGGATCACTGCGAAAACTAATCTCCTTCGATATGATTTCGAGTCTATTATCGCATAAGGCGAGGCCAAGTACAAGAAGAAAGCTTTTCAATCCGGCCTATTTGATGTACACTTACTCCCAATGTGATAGTACATTGCTTCTCTCGAAGGGGATCCTTATGCGCGTTGGCATCGATGGGAGGTATATCCAAAACCACTTCCCGGGGATAGGCAGGTACACTTACAACCTTGTGCGCGCCCTAGCACTTGTATCGCCACAGGATACTTTTATCGTTTTCTACAATCCCAGGCTTGAGAATACCCGTTTCGACATTCAGCGCCTGGCGGCCCCCAATGTCCTGCTCAGGTTGGCTGACGTGCCGACCTTCTCAATGCAGGAGCAGACGAAGCTCCCCTCCCTCATCACTAAGGAGAAAGTTGCGGTCTTTCACTCTCCCTACTATATTAAGCCTTACCGGCACAGGGTCCCCTCGGTGGTGACTATCCACGACGTGAGCCCGTCTCTCTATCCCGAGTATCTGCCTTCGGTGCAGGCGCGCCTCGTGTTCGAGGCTACCACCAGGCTGGCGATTGCCACATCAAAGGTTGTGATAGTCGATTCTTACGCCGCCAGGACCGACCTGATCCGGGAGTATAGCGTGTCTCCCGACAAGGTAAGGGTGGTTCATCTGGCGGCCGACGAATTCGAAGACGGTCAAGGCAGGTCTGAGTTGCCCTCCTGTCTCCAGGGCCGGCGCTACGTACTCTATCTGGGGATCAATAAGCCGCACAAGAATCTCGTGCGGCTTATTCAAGCCTGGGCCAAGATCGACGTGCCCCACAAGCTTGTTCTTGCCGGCAAGGAAGACGAGCGATACCCGGAGGCCCGACAGGAGGTCGAGGCGCTTGGTCTGGCCGGCAGGGTGATGTTTCTTGGCGAGGTCAAAGAAGATGAAATGCCGGCTGTCTACCGGGGCGCCGAGCTGTTCGTCTTTCCGTCACTGTATGAGGGGTTTGGCCTCCCTGTTCTCGAGGCCATGAAGAGCGGCGTTCCGGTTATCGCCTCTCAGACCTCCTCACTGCCGGAGATCGTGGGCGATGCGGGCATTCTCGTCAATCCATACGATGTGAACGAAATGGCGATGGCAATTCAATTCACCCTCACCAACGACAGCCTGCGCGAGGAGCTGCGCCAGAAATCACTCGATCAGGCGCAGAAGTTCTCGTGGGAACGAACGGCGAGGGAGACGCTACAAATCTACAGAGAGGCGGCAAGCGGTGACGATGCGGGTTCTTCACGTCTACAAGGACTTCTTTCCAGTTTTGGGTGGCATCGAGAACCACATTAGGCTCCTCAGCCAGGAACTGGTCAAGCGGGGAGGATTGGAGGTTACTGTCATCGTCGCCAATCTGGGCGGCAAGACGGTGGTGGAAGATTTCGATGGAGTGAAAGTGATCAAGGCCGCTCGCCTGGCAACCGTGGCGTCCACACCGATTAGCCTGAGCCTTTTCGAGGAGGTCCATAAGCACAAGGCCGATATCACCCATCTACACTTCCCCTATCCTCCCGGCGAGTTGGCCTATTTGTTGGGCAGACCCAGTTCGCGACTGGTTATGACCTATCACAGCGACATAGTGCGACAGAAGACCCTGCTGCGGTTCTATGAACCGCTTCTCCTCAAGGTTCTATCG
>JAUSEJ010000662.1 GCA_030650265.1 Dehalococcoidia bacterium
CCAAACCATAGACTGCATCAGCAAGGAACCTTCGTCGGCTCCCAGACCAGGCTTGCTACAACTCAACCATGGCCGGCCGACCGGCGGAAAATCCCTAAGATGGACTCCCACGAAGGCCCCACCGCAACCTGATAGACGACCAGGCCAAGAAGATAGCCGCCAAGAAGGTCAGAAGGCCAGTGGTAGCCAAAAAACATCGTACTATAGCCCACAAGAATAGAAACAAAGCCGGCGAGAAAGGCAAATGACCTGAACGACCAACCGCTGCCGAGCCAGGCCCATCGGCCGGACGATTTCCTGATTGCATGAATGGCAAGAAGGGCCAGAAACAGCACGCGGCAGGCGTGTCCGCTGGGATAGGTCCACAGCGAGGCACCAACGGTCGAATTGATCGGTTGGGGTAGACTGGTGGCAGCCATTACAGTCTCTCGGGCCAAAGCATCGACATTGTCGAGAATATTGCCTACCGGTTCAGCGCTGTACTCCCGCCGCAGTTCGTAGGCACGATCCAGGCCAGGCTGAGCGACGACATTTCGAAGTATCACCTGAGCAACTATGGTTGCAAAGATCAGCAGCGGCGGTATTGCCACCACCAGTGAACGTCGCCGGACCAGCAACACTGTTGCCCACGCCACCGCTATCAGGACGTCCACCTGAGCATACCCCAGTCGAAAGATCCAGTTCCAAACATTAGACTGCGACTCGGCGCGTGAGTCGGCGATCACACCCATAATTGTCTGATCCGTGGTCGCGAGGACACGCGTCTGCACCAGAATGCTGGTGCCAACAAATAAGCCCGCCCAAATTACCAACCAGCGCAGTTGTTGAACGTCAATGTACTCGCGCACAGGAGACTCCTCTGGTCTATGACGGTCTGTGAATTGACCGGCACTTGCACTTAAGTGGATTGATACGATTCAGGTCGCGGCGACCACCGTCGGAAGCATCGGCTCTATGAGAAAACCTTAGAGTACGATCTTTTCCTTCTGGTGATGAGGCGATCCCATAACCATTCAACCCTAAACCACCTCGAATACGGCTTAAGGAACCGTCCAAGGCGCCCGCTAATAGTGCGGCCCACAGCCAGACACTTCACTCACCTTGGCATACGGATCATGGCTATTTTACTCGGTTATGACCTCCTTCGCAACGAAGGTCGGCCTCCTTATGGATCTGACCGCAGATCCGATAATGGGCGATCTCGGCCCCGGTGTTCTCCGATCCACGGTGGGACGATGTGTGTTACCAACCAACTCGTCATATCGGTGCGGCCAACCTGGCCGGGGCTATTCAATACCGGCCAAGAGGCGGAGGGCAAAAGGCGGTGCAGTGAAAGCGAAAGAGGCCGGCGGTAATCCGGCATAGCCAAGGGGCGATGGATTGGGTATAATTGTGCCGCTATGATGATGACAAATAGAAAATCCCAGGTAACGCTGCATCAGAATTTGCCGGTTCTTCAAGTGGCTGAGCCGTTCCTCCTGGATATTTTGCTCGCAGATCCTGTCACCGCGCCCTACATTCTCGTGCGGCTGTCCGACCTTGTGGCGATCGTCGAGCCCAAACGCGTCGACACTCTGCTCGCCCGATTGTTCAAGTTAAAGCACACTCCGAAAGTACTGGAGCAGTAGACCGGATGGACTCTCTTCGTTTCGATGATTACCTGACTCAGGTGCGTTCCGACGAACTGAAGAGGATGGCGCGCCTTTGGGGCGCCAGCTCTCAATGTCGAAAAGATGAATGCGTGGCAACTATTCGCCGTGG
>JAUSEJ010000579.1 GCA_030650265.1 Dehalococcoidia bacterium
CTCCATCCTTGTGCCCCAGCGAATGAGAGCTACCGGTGTGTCGGCCGAGCGCCCATTTTTGGTCAGTTGCTCCACTATATATGACAGGTTCTCCACACCCATGAGGAAAACCAGGGTGCCTATTCCCGTTGAGATCTTGTCCCAGGCAATGGAGCTATCGGTCTTGTTCGGATCCTCGTGGCCCGTGATCACGGCGAAGCTGGACGTCAGGTCACGATGGGTGACCGGTATTCCCGCGTAGGCCGGAACCGCTATGGCCGAAGTAACCCCGGGGACAACTTCAAAGCGCAAGCCCGCCGCGATCAACTCCTCCGCCTCTTCGCCACCACGGCCAAAGAGGAAGGGGTCGCCGCCCTTCAGCCGGCAAACAACCTTGCCATCTCCGGCACGATCCACGATCAGCTTGTTTATCTGGTCCTGGGTCAAGGTGTGCTGACTCGACGCCTTGCCGACAAAGATCATCTCGGCGTCAGGTCCGGCTTCTTTCAGCAAATCCGGACTGGCCAGACGATCGTATACAAGCACGTCGGCTTTTCTAATGCACTCCAGACCTTTCACCGTGATCAGGCCAGGGTCCCCCGGTCCCGCTCCAACCAAATATACGATTCCCTCTTTTTTCATTAACTCCTAATTCCTCTCACTTGACCTCCGCAAGAATATTGCGCCCCCCCATTTCAAATATCCTATCAGCAAGACGCTCCCCAATTTCATCGGCCAGCTCCGGCTTGCCAGATTCGCGCGCCCGCACCAATCGCCTGCCATTAACGCTTGCAACTACCCCATCGATAACCAGATCGCCCGCCTCGATTCGGGCGTAGGCCCCCACGGGAATGGAGCAGCCGCCCTCCATTTTCTTCAGAAAGGCACGCTCGGCCAGAACAGCGAGTTGCGTGGGCCTATGAGTTATGAGGGCGACAAGAGACTGAATCTCCCCTTCTCCGGCCCGAAACTCGACCGCCATCGCTCCCTGCGCCACAGCCGGAAGGCATATTTCGGTGGGAATGTACTGGGTTATTCGATCGCCAAGTCCCAATCTCTTGATCCCGGCTGCCGCCAAAACCACCGCATCGTACTGCTCCGTCGCAGCTTTGCGCAGCCTGGTGTCGACGTTGCCTCGCAAATCGACGATTCGAAAATTGGGTCGGCGGTTGAGGATCTGGGCAGATCTCCGCACGCTGCTCGTACCTATCCGGGCGCCCTGAGGCAGTTTATCGAGCCCCAGGCCCAAACGAGACACGAGGACGTCGCGAACGTCTTCTCTTCCTGCTACTGACGTCAGAACAAATTCTGCCGATATTTCGCTGGGCACGTCCTTCATGCTGTGGACTGCCATATCGATCCGGCCCTCGGCCAGGGCCTTCTCCAGTTCCTTGATGAAAACGCCCCTACCGCCAATCTGGGCTAGGGGCACCTCCGTGACTTTGTCTCCCTCGGTCTTAATGCCAACGATCTCGAACTGTATACCCGGACTCTTGCGCTGTAGCTCCCCTATTACCCAATTGGTTTGCCACATGGCCAGAGCGCTCTCCCTCGATCCCACTACAACCTTTGTCAAAATCACTCCTTTTTCAGCTCAAATAGCTCCTGCACTGCCTGAACGTAGTCACTCCCACGACCATTGCTAGCGGCCGTCCGCAGGTTGGTCATAGGGCGATGAAGCATCTTATTGACAATTGCCAGAGTCAGTGAGTTGACAGCGTTCTGCTCCGCCTCGCTCAATTTGCCTAGCTTAGACTGAATCTTCGCGATTTCCGCCAGTCTGATCTCCTCGGCCTGCTGCCTCAAAGCGGTGATCGTTGGGGCAACGTCAAGAGACGATCGCCACATGCCGAATTTGGAGACCTCCTGTGTGATTATCTCCTTTACCTTGTCGACCTCCTTTTCCCTTTCCTTCAAGTTGGCGCTAACCACAGCCTGAAGATCGTCGACATTGTAAACGTAGACGTTGGAGAGACCATCGACGCTCGGCTCCACGTCGCGGGGCACAGCAAGGTCAATCAAGAAGAGCGGTCTGCCCCGTCTGGCGTGGAGAGCCTCCTGAACCATGGTGCGAGTTACCACATAGTGGGGAGCGTCCGTGGAGGAGATAACTATGTCGGCATGGCGAAGTTCGGCGGAGATTTGCTCGAAGGGAACGGCGGTTCCCCGGAATTGGGCTGCTAACTCCTGGGATTTGGCCAGAGTTCGGTTGGTAAATACCGAGCCCTTTACCCCATTATCGACCAGAGTGCGCGCCACCAATTCACCCATCTCGCCAGCGCCGATCACAAGGGCCATGGACTTGTTGATTTCACCGAAAATGCGTTTGGCTAGCTCGACCGCCGCGTAGCTGACCGAAGCGGCATTCGAGCTTATCTCTGTTTCGTTGCGAACCCTTTTGCCAGCTTCCAAGGCCCGCCTGAGAAGGTTGTCCAGCAGCGTACGAACCGTCCCAAGCTCGGAAGCCGTGGCAAAGCTCTCCCGAATCTGACCCAGAATCTGGACCTCACCCAGTACCATAGAATCGATGCCGGCGGCCACCGAGAAGAGGTGCAACACACACTCATCGTCCAATTTTTGATACAAACAGGAATCCAACTGGCCAGGCGAAATCCCCTGAACTCCCGTCAGAAACTCCCTAACTGTCTCCCCCGCGGACTTAAGATCGCCCACCAGGTAAAACTCCGTTCGATTGCAGGTGGAGAGAATATAGGATTCTCGGATTTCAGGGCAACTGTTCAGCCGTTCGAGGGCTTCGGGAAGGCGTGATTTGGGAACCGCGAGCTTCTCCCGAATTTCTATAGGAGCGACCTTATGATTAGCTCCCAGCAGGACCAAGGAAGAGGCCATGACCTATAATACCCCGAGTACTTTGCGGGACCGGTTATCCAGCACCTTGCGCATTATACCATATTGATACCCTCTTGCCAATAGCGGCCTGCCTGAGTATAATTGCGCCGTGACAGACTATTATCCCGTTTTCCTCGACGTTCGCGAACAGAAAGCACTCGTGGTCGGTGGTGGCCCGGTGGCCGAGAGGAAGGTCCGTGGCCTTCTGTCCAGCGGCGCCAAAGTCACTGTCCTCAGCCCGTGTCTTGAACCCGGCCTAAGAGAATTGGCCGAGGATGGTTCAATTGCCGTCGATTCGCGAGTCTACAGATCGGGCGACGCCAGTGGTTTCTTCATCGTGATCGCGGCCACCGACGATCAGGAGGTCAATCATCAGGTATATGCTGATGTGGATACTCGGGGAGGATTAGTCAACTCTGTGGACGATCCGCACAACTGCCGGTTTATTGTGCCCTCGACCGTTGAGCGCGGCAGTCTCGTCATAGCCATCTCAACCGGAGGCAAAAGCCCGGCGCTGGCGAAGCGGATACGTGAGGAAATCGAGGCCATATTTCCTCAGGAATATAGCGACTATCTCGAAGAGTTCGCCAGGTTGCGCCAGAAACTTAGAGAGAGGCTTACCGATCCGACTGACCGGGAAGAGGCCTGGCGCAGCCTGATGCAGTCCGGACTGCTCGAATTATTGAAGCAAGGCCAACTTGCCGAGGCCGAGAAACGCCTGGCTGATCTAGCGGGGGAGCACCGATGATTCAGACCGACATGATCTTCTTCGGCTTGGCGCTCTTCGCCTACGCAGGAAGCGTTGTTCTTTACGAAAGTTACTTCGTTCTGAAGAAACCCAAACTTGGCACATGGGCATCTTTGTTCCTCATGTCTGGCTGGACCTTCCACGGAGCGGCTATTGCCACCCGCTGGTTTGTCATTGAACGTGTCGCGGTATCATCTCTTTTTGAATCGGTTTCGTTCTACGCCTGGGCTATCGTATTCGTCTATCTGGTGGTCGAGCGCACTCATGGCCTGAGGACCGTAGGGGCCTTCGTCAGTCCTCTGGCTCTGGCCTTCATGCTGTTTGCCCTGACTGTCCCGACGAAGATTGAACCGCTGAATGAAGCGCTACGAGCAGGCTGGCTCCGCATCGTCACTCACATAGTAGTCGCCTTTTTAGCCTACGGTTTCTTCACATTGGCCTTTATCTCCGCGGTCATCTACTTGCTGCAGGAGCGGCAACTCAAGAGGAAGAAGACTCACAGCTTCCTGTTCCGACTGCCGCCGCTCGAGACGGCCCAGCATCTAAGCCATTTAATGGTCGCTCTCGGCTTCCCGGCCCTCATCATCACCATCATAACTGGAGCCTTGTGGTCCAACGATATCTTCGGGTCTTTCTGGGTTTGGGGTGCCAAGCAGAGCTTCTCCCTCGTCTTGCTCGTTATCTACACCATCTACCTCCACGCCCGCAACGCCGGCATGTGGTCGGGACGCCGGACAGCCTGGCTTCTCGTCTTCGGCTTCGTAGCGACTATAGTCACCTTCGTCGGCGTCAACATCATTGCCCCTGACCTCCACTGGACCATGCCGCTAGGAAGAGGATAGCAAATCACTCGCAAGTAACGGTCAACTCTGTTTGTCATGACTTCTACCTCCAGTGGATCTTCCCGTCCAGAGCCCAAAACGGGTACTGTAGCTAATTCCACCTTACAAACTAATGCTTATTCGCTAGTTAGTCCAGGTCTCCAAAACTCGTCCCTCCTAAATATGAACTTTTGCAAAAAATAGAAAAGGTATTGACTACCGCCCTTCCCTATGATATGATACGCCTAATCAGTCGCCAAGCGACCGATCATGACTGAAGGATGGCCAAGGCAAAGGCGCCATCAAGTGTGCCACATTTCGGCCATTGGTCAAAGCCGACCTCAACAGGCCTCATTTCGTGGACAGCGATCCGAGACGACGCTGATCCGGTGTTTCTCTGCAGAAGGACAGTGCTGTCTGGAAGCAACCGGTGGGAAATCATGGTTGGCGGAAAATAGTCCGACCATTACATCGATCAGATGTCGTAGAACGGGCATCCCGTGCGTGATCCTGAAACAGGACAAAGCGGATAGCTGACACATCAATAGCAAACTAAGGAATCCAGCAACTGCATCATTGAGATCTGGACAGAAGCCGATTCGCATTTCTTCTTCGGCATCCAAGACGGTGGGTGGTATTGGATGAGAGATTCCATCGTGTCGGACTGTACTGACAAGCTGCGAAGTTGGGCATACCCGATTCGGGACCACGGTAGCCTTAGCGATAGACGGCAAGGGACATTTCGACTGTTTCTCGGCGGAAGACCGCAAGGGGTTGACAATATTTGGCGGGCTTCTGTATTATAAATTAGCGGACGGGATAGGAGGCATGTCCGGCGTGTAGCTATTGGAAGTATCGGGGCCATATCGAACGACTCTACTCGGTAGGAATCCGGAACTCTGACTAATGTATTTTTGGGAGGTGTTAGCCATTGCAGCGACTTATCGCCATGAGGGTTTTCTACGGTTTCATAACACTGATCATAGTCTCCATGCTCGTCTTCATTCTCAGCCGACTCACCGGTGATCCAACTTCCCTGATGTTGCCTCTGGACGCCACGGAAGAAGCTCGAGAGAACATGCGGCACGTTCTGGGTCTGGACAGGCCGCTCCCGGAGCAGTACTGGATCTTCGTCTCGAACGCCGTTAGGGGAGACCTGGGCAAATCCATCCGGTTTCGCGAGCAGGTGAGCGCCTTGTACATGCAACGGCTGCCAAACACGCTGAAGCTGGCTGGTTGTGCTGTCCTTTTTGTCCTCGTCGTAAGCATCCCACTTGGTTGCCTTTCGGCTCTGAAGAAGGACTCGGCCTTTGACGTCGGGGTGCGCACGGTAGTGTCCATGGGCCTGGCCGCGCCTTCATTCTGGCTGGGCCTCATGCTCATGCAGATCTTTGCGGTCTGGCTGAGGTGGGTTGATGCTGCCGGCATGGCCAAGCCCACGAGTTACATCCTGCCGGCTGTCACTCTGGGCATGCACATGGCCTCCGGCATTACGAGAATTCTGCGATCCGGCATGATCGATGTTCTAGATTCGGAGTTCATCAAGATGCTTCGCATCAAAGGCCTTCCGGAGCGACAGGTCGTTTTCCGGCACGGCCTGAAAAATGCCTTCATCCCGCCACTAACAATCCTTGGCCAGTATACGGCCATCATTCTTGGCGGCGCGGTGGTGGTTGAGGTGATCTTCACCTGGCCGGGGATAGGCCGGCTCTCCTATGAAGCCATTATGTCCCGGGATTTTCCCGTGATACAGGCAGTGGTTCTGATTAACGGGGCCATTCTTCTCTTTGCGAATCTTCTCGTGGACATCCTCTACGCCTACGTAGATCCACGGATAAGGAGCAGTGTATGACAACCGAAATATCGGTCAGGGATCGTCTACGTAATAAGCCCAAATCTGGTGTCGGCCGTCTTCTCGAGATTGTGCGTAAGGCCCCAAAGTTCCCGTCGATTGTCATATTGAGTTTCATCTTGCTGGCTATCTTTGCCGATCTGGTCACCACAATATCACCGTACGATCAGAACATACCGAACAGGTTGCAGGCCCCCGACTTCTTCGGGGTCAGAGAACATTGGATAGGCACTGATGCGCTCGGACGCGACGTATTGACACGCCTGATCTATGGAGCAAGAGTAACGCTCACAGTGGCCCTTGCTGCCATTTCACTGGGACAGGCCATCGGCTTGACGCTGGGTATCACCTCTGGCTTCTTCGGGGGATGGTACGACAAGGTTGTCATGCGTGTGGTGGATGGGTTCATGTCCATCCCGGGCATTTTTCTTGCCTTGCTTTTGGCCGTGGTCCTGGGGCCCTCCTTCCAAACGGTGATCATAGCCATTGGTTTGGTCATCTGGGCCACGTTCGTGAGGACTCTCCGGGCTGAAACCATGAAGATCAAGGAAGCTGACTTCGTGAAGCTAGCACGTGTGGCCGGGTGTTCCAACTGGTGGATCATCTCCCGTCACATCTTCCCCAACCTGCTTAACCTCTGGGTTGTCCTGGTCAGCTTGCAGGTCGGGTCGGTTATACTCATCGAGGCATCGTTGGGATTCCTTGGCGCCGGGGTGCCGCCGCCGACTCCGTCGTGGGGCTCGCTTATCTCCGACGGGAGGCAGTACGTCACTTCGGCCTGGTGGCTCTCCTTCTTTCCTGGTCTAGCCATCATGCTGGTTGTACTCAGTGTAAACTTGTTCGGTGATTGGCTTAGAGACGTTTTAGATCCCCAAATGAGGCAGAGGGCAACATGAGCGAAGTAAGAAGTGAATTAAATCAACTGCGGTCGGCTAGTCAAACTTCAAACGGCATCGCGCTTGAGGTAAAGAATCTCCAGACCTATCTCTACACGCGTTGGGGCGTAGTCAAAGCGGTGGATGGGGTGAGCCTGACACTGAGGGACGGCGAATGCTTTGGACTGGTCGGCGAATCCGGCAGTGGCAAGACGATGCTTGGCCTGTCCTTGATCCGGCTGCTGCCAAAACCGGCGGGACGAATTGTTGGTGGGCAGGTTCTCCTTGGCGGGAAAGACCTTGTCACGAAGACTGAGGCAGAGATGAGAGAGGTACGCGGTCGTCGTATCTCCATGGTTTTGCAGGATCCCATGACCGCCCTGGACCCGATTTTTACCGTCGGAAAACAGTTGAGCGAGACGATCACGATTGACGGTGACATGCAGGGGCCGGCGATCGTCGAGCGGGCGACCGAGCTTCTGAAGATGGTTCGCATTCCCGCTCCGGCTGAACGACTGGCAGCCTATCCCTTCCAGATGAGCGGCGGCATGAGGCAGAGAGTCGTCGGAGCGGTAGCGCTAGCGCGGGAACCGAGCATTATCATTGCCGATGAGCCTACTACGTCGTTAGACGTTACGACGCAGGCAAATTATCTCCGGCTTCTCAAGAGACTCCAGGAGCGGCTAAATCTAACGATGATCTTCATCACACATGACTTCGGCATTGTGGCACGGGTCTGCCACCGGGTGGGCGTCATGTACGCGGGCAAGCTCGTTGAAGTCGGGGACGTCGAGGAGATCTTCGATAACCCC
>JAUSEJ010000584.1 GCA_030650265.1 Dehalococcoidia bacterium
GGATACGCTCCGGAGTGGCTGAAGGTGCTGAAATGGGAAGAATTCTCCGCCACCGCTGCTACTCAAGAGCAAATAGATGCCATCATGGTTGCTGCATCCCTGTTTTTTGCTATCAAAACCAAGGTCGAGCTGTTCGCCGCCGCCGTGGAAAAGGGTTGCATGTTCGCACCCATCAACACGCCCCGGGATGTGTTCGCCGATCCCCAGCTCAAATACCGGGAATTCTGGACCGAGTTGGACCATGAGGAACTAGGCGCGCGCATCCCCTATCCTGGAGCTCCATGCAAGCTCTCGGTTACCCCATGGCGTTTGCGTCGCCGCGCCCCTCTTATCGGCGAGCACAATCGAGACATTTACATGGAAGAGCTGGGCCTGAGCGAGAATGATCTTTGTCGACTGAAGGGAGAAGGTGTCATTTGAGCACTGAAGAAGAAAAGGCACTACCGTCGAACATAGCTGCCGCGCCTCTGGCGGGTTTGAAGGTTCTGGATTTTGCCACCGTCGTCCTCGGCCCTACCACAACCCGGCATCTAGCGGACTATGGAGCGACTGTGCTGAAAATAGAGTCGGCCGTGCATCCTGACACCATCCGCGTTTCCATTCCCTATGCTGGCGGCCAACCGGGAATCGATCGCAGTGTATACTTCGCCCCCTACAATTCCGGTAAGATGTCCATAGCGCTGAACCTAAACCTGCCAAAGGCGCGTGAGATCGCCAACCGTCTGGTGGCTTGGGCTGACCTGGTAGTGGAGTCGTTTACGCCACGAGTGATGAGAGGGTGGGGCCTGGGCTATGAGGACTTGCGAAAGATTAGGCCAGACTTGATCATGGCATCGACTTGCCTGCAAGGTCAGAATGGCCCGCACTCTAGCCTTAGGGGCTACGGGCAGTCACCTTCCGGTCTAGTCGGTTGGTATGAGCTAACGGGCTGGCCAGATGGGCTACCGGTGGGGCCGTACTCGGCCTATAGCGACTTCATCGACTGGAACTACCTGCTCGCGTCCATTCTCGCCGCTCTGGACTACCGGCGGCGTACGGGTCTGGGCCAGTACATCGATCAGTCTCAATATGAGAGTGCGCTGCAATTTGCCGCTCCTGCCCTTCTCGATTACGCTGTAAATGGCCGTTTGGCGTCCCGGATGGGTAACCGCGACCATCGGGCTGTACCTCATGGCTGCTATCCTTGCCAGGGGGATGATCGGTGGTGCGTCATTGCCGTGTTTACCGAAGAGGAGTGGCAAAACCTCTGCATGGTAATGGGCCATCTCGACTTTTTGCATGACCCTCGGTTTGCCACGTATCAAGCGCGAATGGCGCACCAAAACGAGCTGGACTGTCTGATTTCAGAATGGACGTCCCTTTTCCCGGCCAGGGCAGTAATGGAAACGATGCAAAGCGTCGGGATAGCAGCAGGTGCTGTCGCCAAAGCGGAAGACCTTTTCCGGGACCCACAACTGCAGCACCGGAACCATTTTGTGAAGCTCGAGCATTCCGAGATAGGATCATACAGTTGCATGACTAGTAGCTTCAAGTTATCTGCCACACCGGGCTTCCCTGCCGGTCCTTCTCCGTGTCTCGGCGAGCACACCGAGTACATATGCCGAGAGATTCTGCACCTCGACGACGATGAGCTGGCCGACCTGATCGCCGAGGAGGTTTTTACCTAATACTGAGGTGCAAGGAGGAACGAAACGTGGCTCGATTGCCCTACGTAGACCAGGACAGCGCCACGCCGGAGGTGCGCGAAGTCTTTCGCAAGCTCAATCAGAACGGGGCGAGGATTCTCAATCCATACCGGATGCTAGGCCATAGTCGGGCGCGCCCGCTGCAATTTATCAAACTGGGGAAGTCGATGATGGCGAAGGCAGGACTCGACGGAAAATTGCGCGAGATAGTGATCCCGAGGATGGCTTTGCTAACTGGCAGAGACAGGCTGGATTGGCCGACAGTCCCATAGGCTTTGCCATAAGGACCCGGCGACATATGGAGATGTATGGCACCACCCGGGAGTAGCTCGCCAAGATCTCGGTAAAAAGCCACAAGAACGGCGACGTGACCGATGAGACCTTTGCCCGCGTTGGCAATTTCCTGAACACGA
>JAUSEJ010000611.1 GCA_030650265.1 Dehalococcoidia bacterium
CATCAGCCTTTTCATCGTTGATGCCACAACGCCCGGCATTCGCACCGAGGTGATCCCCACCATGGGCATGGACAAGCTCTGCGAAGTGCGCTTCGAGAATGTCGCCGTGCCCAGGGAGAACATGCTAGGCGGGCTGGACAAGGGCTGGCCTATCGTGGAGAAGGTGCTGAGGAAGGGGGCCATCGCCAAGTGCGCCGAGGCGGTCGGCGGCATGCAGGCGAGCCTCGATATGTGCGTGGCCTATTCCAAAGAGCGCGTGCAATACGAGCGGCCCATCGGGGCTTTCCAGGTGCTGCAGCACTGGATGGCCGACATGTACATCAAGGTGCAAACGAGCAAGTACCTGGTCTACGAAGCGGCCTGGATGGAGACGAATGGCATGCCTTGTGACCGGCAGGCCTCCGAGGCGAAGGCGTATGTCAACGAAGCCTACAAATGGATGGCCGAAAGAGCGGTCAGGCTGCACGGCGGCATCGGCACCACCCGGGACCATGACATCGGACTCTATTTCAGAAGAAGCGAGGCTTCAGCCACCGCATACGGCGGCACCGACTATCACAAGGACAGGGTGGCTGGCCTGATGGGGCTCAAGATGGCGTAGAGATAACCGTCATCCCGACGGAAGTCGGGATCCAGACATTAGAGAGGGAGGGCCTTTTGAAGGCCCTCCCTCTTTCGCACATTGGACCTACTCGCGGAGCAAGTCGCGCAAGCCGTCGAGATTCACAATACTCCTCAATTTCTTGTCTGCTTTGTCGTTCGGATAGAGTAGTATATCCAGGATGGCCGCTACGACGCTGTTGGTCCGGAATATCCTAATGATCGCGTCAGTAGAAGTGTCCTCGATTGTCGGAAACGCCCTCAGTCCCTTCTCTAGAAAAGCCTTGTCTAACGTCGCGCCCGTCTGGCGTTTGATTCTGCTCGTCTTCTCGCTCGATACGCCTCTCAGGATATTGGTGATCTCACCCCTGGGCAAGGATATGAATTGTCTTTTGGTTTGGCCAAGCCTCTCTTCCAATTGTGTGGCCACCTGCACGTAGTCGCCGTAGCTCGGCATTGCTGTGCCTCCTTCTCGTTTTTGTAGTTCTTAAATTAAAGTATATAATATGTATTGATATTTTGTCAATAGTCAAATGATATATAGCTAATATTTAGAAACAACACAGTAATATTAACTAAGTTACATGGAACTCGGTTGGATCCATGCCGCGCACCTTGAATTTAACTAAGGAGAACAATGGCGATATGGTCTGGCGATGAAGGTGCAAGGCCCCCTCGCCGTCTCCTATTTTCAAGACCTAGCACGAAGAAGTGAAGGGGTTACCAAGGAGAAGCAGGAGCATTGCCGAAGCTTATGCCAACGTGGAGAACGATAAGGATAGGGGCGGGCCGCCCTAGGGCGGCCCCCTTTTCCCCTGGATCCCGACTTTCGTCGGGAAGACGGTCTGTGGGAAGTGGTTGCTAAACCTCTCTCCCTGCCAGGTTGCCCTCGGCGATGGCTTCAACTATCTTCTGGGGCTTGACACAGTCGCCAATGGCCCGCACGTCGGCAGTTTTGCCCTTCAGTTGCTCAGCCAGACCGGCGACGGGCTTCATGCCCACCGCCAACACCACGCTGTCGCCCGGGAAGGACACGGGCTTGCCTCCTCGCGTTGCCCGCACGCCTGTCGCTGTTATCTCTTCTACTCTAGCGCCGGTCTCGACCCCAATGCCCTCCTGCGCTATCCTATCTTGGATGAGGGCCTTCGAGATCACCCCCATGTCTGCGCCGGCCTCTTCCAGCATCTCGACGACCGTGACCTTCTTACCCTGCTTGACCAGGAACTCGGCCGTTTCGCAGCCCACCATCCCGCCACCAACCACGATCACCGTGTCTCCGACCTGTTTCCGGCCGGTAAGCACCTCCCCGGCCAGAGCGACGTTCTTGCCCTTGGCGCCAGGGATGTTCAGCATCAGCGGCACGGCCG
>JAUSEJ010000628.1 GCA_030650265.1 Dehalococcoidia bacterium
ACGCCTCGGGTAGCGACATGGTTTACTGGAAGGTAGAAAACAACGACCGGATTGACCTCGTCGCCGACAAGCCAAGTTACAAACCGGGTGAGACGGCCAAGGTGCTGATACCTTCGCCGTTCCCAAAGGCCAAGGCTCTGCTTACCATAGAACGCGGGCATATCATGGCGTACCAGACCATCGACATTAATAGCACCAGCCAGGTCGTGGAGATTCCCGTCGAGTCCGCCCACGTGCCCAACGTCTTCGTGTCTATAGTCCTTCTCAGGAGCGAAGCGGATGGCGACGGAAGGGCTGACTTCAAGATGGGTTACGTGGAACTTCCAGTTCGGGCCGATGAGAAGAAGCTCAACATCTCGATCACGCCAGATAAAGCGAAGTACCAGCCCCGCGACACGGCGACCTACAAAATCAAGACAACCGATTATCAGGGTAAGCCCGTTCAGGCAGAGATCTCCGTCGCCATGGTCGATGCTTCCGTTCTTTCATTGGCCGAAGAGAAGGTGCGCGACCTGTTCGATAGTTTCTACGGCCGGCGGTCACTTAGCGTGAGAACAGCTCAGACCCTCTCGAAAGCGCTAAGTAAGGTCAACCCCGAACTAATGGGTGGTGGCAAAGGCGGTGGCGGAGATCCCGAGAATTCCCGGGGCTACTTCCCCGACGTAGCCTATTGGAACCCGACCGTGAAAACCGATAGTAATGGCGAGGCAACAGTGTCGGTTCCTCTACCCGATACGTTAACCACCTGGCGCCTGACTGCTAGGGGCGCCACAGTCGACACGATCGTCGGCGCCGAGCGAAATGACATCGTGGTCAGTAAACAGGTCCTGATCCGGCCCGTCGTTCCCCGTTTCCTGATCGTGGGCGACGAGCCCCGCCTCGAAGCCATCGTCCACAACTACACTCAGGCTACTCTCGAGGCAGATGTATCCCTCTCCGCGCAGGGTATGACCATCGACGGCCAAAAGTCCTTGCGGGTGAAGATTGCCCCGTCGGGCACGGCAAAGGTCGCTTGGATTGGAAAGGTAGGCAAAGATCGGGAAGCGAGTCTCACTTTCCGGGTACAGCCGGTATCACCACAAGGAGCGCCCAAAGATGCCGTGGACGTGACGCTGCCGGTGCTGGCCTATAGCGCCCCCGAGATTACCGCCACTTCGGGCGAGGTAAAGACGACCGTCACCGAAGCGGTGCA
>JAUSEJ010000630.1 GCA_030650265.1 Dehalococcoidia bacterium
GGAAGCTTGCCGGCACGTCCTCCAGGTGAAAAGTGCCGGTCAACGTCGGCGTCAGCATGGCGCCGTTGTAAAAGACAGTGGCACCAGCAACCGCCTTTAGTGTGGCCACGTCGATCAGTTTGCCAGCGAAGGTGCGCGGACGCAACGCCACGGATAGGTTGATCCCACCATCCACCGAAGTTGTGACCGGCTCATAGCCAGGGGCGGCAAAACTGACGCTCGTCCCTTTTGGCAAAACGCCGATGTTGTATTCGCCGTCGGCATCGGATTCGACGGTAAGGTTTCCGGATTTCACCGTGGCGCTCATAATGGGGGAACTGGAGTATTCGTCGATTACATAGCCCCAGATCGGCTTTGGCGGCTGAGCGGGGACGCCACTTAAGACGTCGAGCCGGGGCGGGGAATCGAAGAAGGTGACGAAAACGGCGGCGACAATGAGAGGGATGACGGCGAGGATGAGGGTTCGCCAAAGGCCGCGGTGCGGCTGCGAACCGGAACCTCCAGATGGCTTACCGACGATTCTGCGACCAGCCAACAACCACACTCCTGATAATCTGGGCCGTTTCTTGCACAATTTCCGGCACAACGCCCCGACGGCCAACCCGTCGAAAGAAATGATCGGCGTCGGGCACTTCGACGATGGCCTTGGGTTCGGGCAATTGGGCCACCATGGCCTCCAGCTTCTCCCTGGGGCAACTCTTGTCGCCACTGCCTCGAATAAACAGCTTAGGGAGCGTGCAGCGGCGCAGCCCTTCGCCATCGAAGGAGTAATAGGTGAAGTTAAGACTGGCCTCAGGCATGCCAAGTCGGGCGGGAAAACCGCTGGCAACCACACCTTGTAAGCGCCCATCTTCTACTGCCGCTCGCAGCGCCATGGCCGAGCCGAAGGAGTGGCCAATAGCGTATATTGCCTGATCATCGACGTCCTCGCGCTGCGAGAGGTAGTCCAGGGCGGCCCGTAGGTCCCCGGGTTCCTCCTTCCCGCAAGTCAACGTCCCTTCGCTGGGCTTGTTGCCCCGGAAGTTGAAGCGGAAGGTGACAAACCCCGAGTCATTGAGCGCCCGGCAGACCTCTACCACAAAGGGATGCTCCAGGTCGCACTCGCCGGCCGAACTGGGATGGCAAACCACGGCGGCGGGTCGTCTCTGGCCGGGCCCGAAATAATGCACTTTGCCAAAGAGCGCCACCGGCTCCGGTCCGCTGCTAGTGAACCTTACCTCGTCAATCCGCATCGTCATCAACCTCGCTGCCAGAAGGAAAGGCTAAGAGACCGGGTCGGTCTCGGCGACCGGGCCGGTCCGGGTAGCTGCGTGTCTTCGGGTGCCCCTACTTGAACAGTTCCCAGATACCAGGATCCTCATGGCCCAGACGCCAGCCTCCAGCGCCAGCCAATCCATACTTATCTACCAGGGCCAGCTTTGCCTTGAAGCTTCTCACATCCTCAAACCAGACCTCGTGAGACTGCCCGCCCAGGACGTAGGTGAAGTAGGCCGTCTGATCCCGTTCACTATACTTCATGAGGGCGCCGGTCTGCCTGAATATCTCGACAATATCAGAATAGCGCACGGAGGTCGCCGGGGGGCCGGCGGTCTTATTATAGTCGTACCCGTACCAGGCAATGCCCACCAACAACTTGTTCGCCGGAATCTGCGAAGCGGCATAGGCCATCGACCTGTCAACCCAGTCCATCGGGGCCGTCGAACCCGGCTCGGGGTTGCTGGCCGTACGATAGCCGTAGGCCATCACCAGGATAAGGTCGTTGCTCTGCCCAAGCGCCGCGTAGTCATATCCGGCCGCCCAGCCGGTCGACAAATCCCTCTCCTTGGCCGCCACCGCCATCGAGACGATCTTCCCTCTTGGCCGCATCCTGGCGGCTAGCTCGACCATGAAAGAGCTAAGGTTCTGGCGATCGCCGTAGTTGATCCCCTCGAAGTCGATGTTGATCCCGTCATAGCCGTGGGCGTCGATCAACTCCATGATTCGATTGATAATCTTGGCTCGCATGGCGCTGTTAGATATGAGGGTATGGAACTCGTCGTACTGCGGCGAGCTTCTCACCGTCGGCAGGATCTTGACCTTATTGTCCTTGATGAGCCTGGTAACGGCCGCCTCGTCCGTGTCCGCGATGTTGCCCTGAGAATCCACGGCGAAATAGAAGGGAGACACAACGTCCAGTCTACGGATGTTGGCTGTCAGAGATTCCAACGATTTCTTGTCGTAGCCCACGTAGTAGGCCCAGCGGATGCGAACATCGTTCGGATTGCGCTCCAGAGCAACAGCGCTGGCCGGGTATAGCCCGGCCTCCTTCGCAACGTCACCGCCGTTGGCCACCGTCACGGTCCCCGCCTTCGCCCAGGGTACGTCCTGCTTCCAGTATTGGAAGACGGCTCGCTGGGCCCGCACAACGAAGACGTTGCTCAGGTCGACGAAAGACAAAGGGAGGCCGTAGTGATTGAGGGGATCGGCGTCGGACCAGTAGCGACTCTTTATTGATTCATTGTTGTCGAGCAGTTTCCAGTGACGATCCGCTACCTGGCTCCAGGGCAAGCCAGTATCGGGGGTCGTGTCAAAAGCCTTAGGCGTCTGCCTGACCACTTGCAGCCAGCCATCCTTCCCCGCGGTCGACATAGCGTCGAAGACGTTGGCGAACCAGACCTGACCCACTTCAGGCCGCCACTGCATAACGACTTTTTGGGTGGCCTGGCTGACGTAGCCGGCCCAAATAAACCGCCGCGACACGGGATAGCCCAGCACATCGACGCCGCCGAGGCGACTATACTCACGCCACATCGGGGCAACATGGTCGTCGGTGATACTGTAACCCTTGCTATCAGTCCCAAATGCCGTGCCGTTCGTCTGGGTGTAGAAATGACCATTGGGAATAGCAAAGTCGAGCAGGGGCTCTTGGGCGCCTCGAGCGATTGCGGGCGGAAATAGAAAAATCAGAACAAGCGCCAGTCGGATAATCATTCGCACCAGGTTATGCCTCCCGTAGCCAACAACATTGCCGCCATGATACAATTAGAGACCGTCAGAGTCAACCCGTCAATGCCAGAAGATTCCCCAGATGAGGGAGATGGCTGACTGAAGGGCCCGCCAGGGGAGGCTGAGGATGACGTCGCTCCAACTGGTTCCGGTAGATCCCCTGTCCTCTTCGATTGGCTCGGGGGTGATGGTAGGCGTTGGCGTGTCAGTCGCCGTAGGGGTAGGAGTAGCAGTGGCGGTGGATGTCGCCGTTGAGGTCGAAGTCGATGTCGCGGTCGCCGTCCATGTCGATGTCGGCAAGGGTGTGCGCGTCGGCACGGGAGTGGTAGTCCAGGCACGAGTCGGCGCTGGACCGGGTGTGGAAGTGCGGGCGAGAGTAGGAGATGGCCCCGCTGTGGCACTCCTCGTCACTACCTGCGTTGCCCGGATAATGGCCGTCGTCGTGGCCGTAGGCGACCCGGCTACGGTCGCTGCCGGGTTGGCAAAATAGTAGTCAAGGAGAGCCGATGAATCGGCCAGGCGAGAGCTGCTCCGGAGTAGTCCGACATACAGCCTTCTGCCATTGCGGACAGCAGAACCCACTATGGTTTGCTTCGCCCTTGCCGTAAAACCGATCTTTACCCCGTCGGCGCCCGGGTAATTCCACAAAAGGGTATTGACGCACACCAAATTATAGGTTCGCTGCAGTCCGACGAAGGTTTTCTCCTCAGTCCCGACTATCTTAGCAAAAACGGGGTTGGCCATTGCGTAGCGACCGAGCACCGCCATGTCGTATGCCGTGGAGTAGTGGTCAGCGGCGTCGAGGCCATGCGGGTTGACAAAATGGGTGTTGGTGAGCCCCAGTTGCAGCACCTTGGCGTTCATCATTTGCGCGAACTGCTGCTCGCTGCCACCGATGTACCTGGCGATGGCCAAGGCAGCATCGTTGCCCGAAGGAAGCAAAAGGCCGTACAGCAAGGCCTCGAGGGTTAGCTCTTCCCCTGGCATCAGACCCATGACCGAGCTATTGGTTTCCACCTCCATCTTCCAACTGTCCACGTCGACCTTCACCTTGTCGGTCAACCTGCCCTTCTCGATGGCGAGCATGGCAGTCACGATCTTCGTCAGGCTGGCGGGAGCCGCCCTGACGTTCATATCCTTGGCGAAGAGGACTTTACCGGTATCGCCCTCGATCACCACACCAAATTCGGCCGTAATGTTGGGCGGAGGAGCGTACTGACCGGCGTTCTGCCAACCGTTCCCATTTTCCGCCAAATCAATGGAAGAAGCCGTCGACAGGCGCGCCGGACCCGGTCCAAGGAGGACCGGAACGATGATTATAAGAAGCAAGAGCAGCCTTGTCAGAAGCCGCAAAACTAGCCTCCCCGCCCCTGACGAGCATTGTCGCTACAAGACCAAACTAGTTAGCTCGCGAAGTTCATAAATTATAGCATAAGTGGGTCAACGATGCACAAGGTAGAACAGAAAAAGAGTCCGGAAGCCACGTTTAGAAAGGAGGAGCATGATTTGGCGGCGTCGCCATATTGTGTGAGGATACGAAATCGGCTAAGATCTAACTATAGATCGATTGGCCGCGCCAAATGAGCCTTCGGGGAGAAGAAATATGCGCCTGGATTTCGGGTCGTCTGAGGAAGAGATCAGAGAAGAGCTGATGGCCGAAGCCACGAAGGTCTGGGGACCCGAGCGAGCCAAGGCCGATGGTCCGAACATTGGCAGCACGGCCAGGGCCATTTGGCGTCTTCTCCAGCATCCCCTCGACCTAACAGACGAGATGCCAGAGTGAAGATGATGGACCTTTGCGAGTTGACCGCTGTCGACGCCGCAGCGCTAATCGCCCGCCGCGAGATATCCCCGGTAGAGTTGACGGCCTCTCTCCTCCAGAGAATCGACAAGCTCGATCCGCATATTCAGGCATGGGCGACAGTTGATCGGGAGGGGCGATGGCCGTCGCTCGACAGCGGGAGGCGGAACTGGCCCGGGGTAAAGGCGCCATTGGCCCTCTGCACGGCGTGCCGTTCGGCATCAAGGACATTATCGCCGTCGCTGGCCTGCCCAACACCGCCGGATTTTCACCCTTCGCCAAATTCGTGCCGCAGGAAGATGCGGCGGCTGTATCCCGGCTGAGACAAGCCGGGGCAATCATCCTTGGCAAGACGGTAACCACCCAGTTCGCCCACGC
>JAUSEJ010000637.1 GCA_030650265.1 Dehalococcoidia bacterium
GCCCCACCGCAAGTTCTATGGCACTCTAGGGTTTCTGCCCCTTGTGAGTGACATACTCGTAGTAGTGCATCCAGGTGTAGGCTGGTATCTGCGGCATGTCACCAACCTTGGGGCTTGCCCCCCAGAGCAGGTTGGTCAGAGCCAAGGGCACCTCCCGATACTCATTGTATATGATGTCACCCATTTGCCGGTTCAGCGCAGCCCTCTTTGCCAGGTCGGTCTCAGCGCTGAGGGCCGCTAGACCTGCCTCCATCCGAGGATCTTCAAAGCCGAAGGTGAATGGTGCTTTGCTGTTGTAGGTCACCGCCCAGTTATCGGCGGGCTCGTCCCAAATGGTATGTGACTGAGGGAAGGAGATTCCTCCTCGGAAATCGCGTTCAGCCATGACTCCCTTCTTCACCCCGTACTCTGTCATTTCATAGCTGACTTTGATGCCAATCTTCTCCCAGTACTGTCCAACTGCCTGCGAGAAATTGATCATCTCGGCCTTTCCAGGGAGAGTAAACAGCCATATCATCACCTTGAAACCGTCCGGATAGCCTGCCTCTTTCAACAGCGCCCTGGCCTGGTCGGGATCGTAGGGATACGGCTTCCAGGCAGGATTGTCCCACGGGGAACCCGGAACGACCAGATTGTTGGCCATCAGGATACCCTCGCCGCCCAGCACGGTGTCAATAATCGTCTGCCGGTCTACGGCCAGGTTCATCGCTTTTCGCACTTTCAGTGCCCGCGCGGGATTATCGGTGTCCACCCAGGGGACCTTGGGGTCGTAGTTCTTCCAGGTAGGCAGTATCTGACCGGTGAGCTTCATTGTCGCCGAGCTGGCGCCCGGGAATCGCCTGATGTCTACTCCCGCTTTTTCGGCTTCTTTCTTCAAGGCGAGAGACAGCTCCGCAATGTCCGCCTCTCCCGTCTTCAGCATGGCGATCCTGGTTGCATCCTCGGGCACGATCTTGATTATCAACGTCTTGAAATAGGGAGTCTGGCGCCAGTGCTTTTCCACCGCCTCCAGCTTGATGTAATCGCCCAATTTGTGTTCCACAAAACGCCATGAACCAGTCCCAATCGGATGGAATGTGGCTTCCTTGTCGCCTACTTTCTCGAAGTACTTCTTGCTGACTATGATGAAATCGGGACGCCCTTCGGTGAGCATGTAGGGCAGTCCGGCTTGAGGAGATTTGAAGCGGAAAGTGATCTGGTACGGATTGGGTATATCAAAGCTGCCTATGTCCCGGAAAACGGCGGCGCGGGCAGCGGCCGAGTCCTTGGCGGCATAGCGTTCCGCGCTATACTTGACGTCCTCGGCAGTAAACTCTCCCCAACCCTCCTGCCACTGCATCCCCTTGCGTAGATAGAAGGTCCACGTCTTGGCGTCGCTGCTCACCTCCCACCTTTCGGCAAGGTTGCCCTCTATCTGCCTTGACGCGAATTTCCTGCGCAAGAGAGTCTCGTTTACGAAACTGAGGTAGGTCTCGCTGCTGGTCACCTGCCAGGGCAGCCACGTCTCACGTCCAACTGTGGACACGGCGACCACCAGATTGCCTTCCGGCTTGTGGCCGGCAGCCGCAGTGGGCGCAGGAGTAGCGCTGGACGGAGGCGTTGGCGTTGGCGCTACAGTGGCGACGGCCGCGATAGTGGTCGGCGTGGGTGCCTTGGTCGCCGTGGGAGACACGGCTACAGTGGGTGCAGAGGCCACGGTTGGTTTGGGAACTGCCGTTGGTGTCGGCGACGTGCATGCCGCCGCCAGGGAGAATAACACCGCCAGCAACATCAGCAGAACAAAAGCCCTTTTCATCTTGGATATCCTTTCTTTCCTTCTTTCCTGGTTCGTCCGCTCTGTATGCCGCCTAGTGCGCCAGCAACCCGCCATCGATGAGTATATTCTCTGCGTTAATGTAGTTCGACGCCGCCGACGCCAGGAACACAGTAATGCCTGCTATCTCTTCAGGAAACCCCTGCCTCTTGAGGAGCGTTCGCTCCACCAGACTCTGCAGAAAGCCTGGCTGCAACTGGCCGCTCTGCTTCACCAAGCCGGCGTCGAATACCCCCGGACAGATACCGTTGACGTATATGTTGTAAGGCGCCAGGTCTATGGCAAACGCCTTGGTCAAATTGCCGAGGCCCGCCTTACTCGAAACGTAGACGCTGCGGTCGGGCTCAGCCACAAACGTCCCGATGCTGCCGACGTTGATGATCTTACCGCCACGCCCCTGTTTGATCATCTGGCGCGCTACTGCACGGCCACTGACGAAGGCGCCGGTCAGATTGGTGTCCATCACACGATGCCATTCTTCGTCGGTCACCTCCCAGACCTTCTTCCTCAGTTGCGTCGCGGCGTTATAGACCAGTACATCTATGCCCCCGAGCCTGTCGGCGACCCTCTGGACCGCTCTATCTATCTGCGCCGTTGAGCGAACGTCTGCCTTCAACACCATCGCGCGCCGCTTCGTCGCCTTTCTGATTTCCCGGGCCGTCTCCCTGGCCGCAGGTATGTCGATATCGACGATGGCGATGTCGGCGCCGGCCTCGGCCAAGGCCAGGGACTCTATCCTGCCCAAGTTCTTGGCTCCGCCGACTACCACGGCTACCTTGCCATCGAGACTCATGTTGACTAATGCCATTTGCGCTCAACCTCCTACAGACGCAGCCGAAAAGGCCGAAAACATGCCAGAATGGGGCTATCGCCAGATACGATTTCAGGTCCCGAAACCTGATAAAAGAGGGTCTTCGGCCAGATTTCTAGACGGTCAGTCTGCCTTGCCCATGGCCCAACCCACTTGATGCCGCATCACGAAGGCAGATCCGGTGCATCAGGTCGTTGATTATCACCTTTGGCGGGAGGCTCATTTGCGCACGCAGCTCCGGCGCAAAATTGGCCGGACTTACGCCCGAGGTTTTCCCAATGGCGTCAATGCCGCGAAGTCGATCCGACATTACTTCTCCTCGTGATGCGTAATTCTGAGCCGATTGGTTCCGTATTAGTGGGCCGGATCCGTAGGGCTGTCTCCGATAAAACG
>JAUSEJ010000640.1 GCA_030650265.1 Dehalococcoidia bacterium
GGGCGAGACTGACGGGATAGGGGAAAAGGGGTCCTTCAGCTGAAGGAGGGGGAAAGAGAGAAGTGTGATATAATGGGGCTACTAATTCGCTGAGAGGGAGGCGCACATGTCCAGCGTGGATGCAATAAAGCAGGCCATTGAGTTGTTGCCTGATGATGAGTTTGTCGAATTGACTAGATGGCTCTCGGAGAAGGACTGGGTGAAGTGGGACAGTCGTATAGAGATGGATTCTAGGGCAGGCGACTTGGATTTCCTCGCCGGGGAGGCATTTGACGAGAATAGCAGGGGAACACTGCGGGAGCTTTAGATGCACCGAGCGACGGAACGCTTCTGGAAGTGCTTTGAAGGGCTTCCCAAGCCCATACAAGAATTGTCTAATCGCAATTTCCGGCTGCTGAGGTCAGACCCCTGGCATTCTTCCCTCCATTTCAAGAAGGTTGGCAGCTTTTGGTCCGTTCGAATTGGCCTCCATCACAGAGCGCTTTCGGTTGAGGACGGGCAGGATTTCATCTGGGTCTGGATCGGCTCCCATGGTGCCTATGATCGATTGATCAGAGACAGGGACTAGCAGATATACTCAGGTATGCGAAACTGTCTCATTTCATCGTCGTTGCTCAGAGCGCTCGGTGTCCAGCGGCAGTTAGATCGATCCTTTTGAGGTTGGGAAGTCGATCGAGGTGATGCCGGTCGAATGAGGCAACCTCGATCGCGCCTGTCTGCCGCATTCTGGCGACAAGAAGGGCATCACCGAAGTCGATTGGATAGCCTTCGTAAAGATCGACCGCGGTGTCATAGGTAAAGCGATCGGCGCTCGACAGGCGAAGGCCGCCCATACCGAGAATTGCTCGCATCGACTTGACCACATCGCCGCGGTCGAGTCGATAAGGTAATGACCGGGAGGTCAGGACGTGCTCCAACTCGAGCAGTACCGACTCGGTGATTGTAGCCTCGATGGAGCCGGCGTCCACGCGCATCAAGAATGTAGTAGCGAGCGCAGACTGGTCGGGCAAATCCCGGGCAAAGTGGCGAACGAAGACGTTGGTATCGACGAAGATCGGTGTCACCGGTCGGGCTCTTCGTAAATACGCCTACCGACTTCCTCCTTCACGATCGCTTCAACCTCGTGCCACTCAAGTGGTTCGTAGGCAAACTTCGGACGGGCGATGCCCGCAGTGGCTTCGATTAAAGAGTCGCGGCGCCGGACTTCAATCACTAGGGTGTCTTCGTTTTTGCCTGCTCGTACCTCGACTAGATCCCCGGGCTCGATCCCAAGTAGTTGACGCAGTTGCGCTGGCAATGTGACTTGACCTTTTGCCGTAACCTTGCTGTAGTAGTAGTCTTCGCGGATGGGCATACCCGCCTCCACTGTTGGATTAGATATTTGTAGTGTACCATGTTACCTTGCATACTGCAAAGCCGGAGGGAGTTGCACACTCATGGGACTGTCGGTGCCGGTCTGGACAACTGAGTTGCGCCAGACTTGGCCTACCGTGTTGCCCTCTCCCGGTGTCTGCCGGGCGATCATGGCGCCCGGTCCCTTTTCATGATCAGGCGCTATTGCCGATCGAGGATTATGTTTGGGTAGACTATGGCGGGCTAAATGGCTCGCGGGGTCGCCGATTGGTGTGATGCCATACAGGTACAGCGGTAGCACGACATGGAGGGGCGCTCGCGATACCTGGCCGCCAAGTCGTTCTCTGGTTTGGCCCGGACTATGGCATAGTTTAGGGACCGGGCGACCAGCGAATTGACAGTGGGAGAGGGGTTCCGGTATAATGGCCGTTGAAGTTTATCGACGAAAGGGAACAAGGTGCCCAAGAGAACGTGGCAGCCCAAACGGATTCCTCGTCAGCGAGCGCTCGGCTTTATGGCCCGCATGGCTACAAGAGCGGGGCGATTGGTTCTTAAGGCGAGGCGGCTGAAGGGGCGTAGGAAGTTAAGCGTATAGGCCGGAGTAGCCTGGTTTTGGGTCGGCCTGCGGGGCTGCCCCGGGGAATGGGTCTTCAGTGGATGTGGGCGGCGCTTGGCGACCGCTGATGGCTAGCGGGGGAGGCATGTGGAGAAACGGCGACGGTTGGTGAGGGCCGCCGATTACGCCAGGGTCCACAGCGGCGGCAAGTCATGGGCTCTCCCGTTGTTGGTCGTCCGGGTTCTTCGTAGCGGGCAGGAGACTACGCGGTTTGGCTTCTCTGTAGGAAAGCGAGTCGGTAAGGCTGTGGTGAGGAACCGGGTCAAGCGTCTGCTTCGAGAAGTAGCCCGGTCAGTGATAGTGAAGTCTGGCTGGGATATCGTGATAATCGCCCGCGCTCCCTCGGCCTCGGCCAGTTTTCAGGAGATCCGGGCAGCGGTTCTCGGGGCATTGAGACGGGCGAGGCTCCTGGCTGAGGGCTCGCCAAGAGAAGGTTGATGAAGGGCATAGCTTTGCTGGCGATTCGCATCTATCAGCAAACCTTATCAAGGGTGACCCCACCTACCTGCCGTTACGTGCCAAGCTGCTCGCACTATGGCTACGAGGCCATCGACCGTTACGGCGTGTTGAGGGGCGGTTGGTTGGCGTTGAAACGGATCGCCAGATGTCATCCATTTCATTCTGGGGGTTACGACCCCGTTCCCTGATGTTTCACGTGAAACATCAGGGCCATCTATGGTGGGCACGGAAACCCCATGAAGAACGAGAGGCAATGAGCAGGAGCCGTCTGGGCACCCCGCTCTATTTGAGGAGGAAGCTGATACAGAATTCACTTATTAGATGGCCCGGGCTACTCGCCCTGGCGTTGATGTCAATTCTTCTCCTGGGTGGTTGTACCGCCTCTGCCCCAACAGGCTGGTCGAGCCCGGTCGTGGCCGACGACGTCCTGTACACCGGGTCAGCAGGGGGCAAGGTCTTCGCCCTTGACGCCAGGACCGGGGAAATCAGGTGGGAATTCCCGCCGGAATCTGACAAGAACCTGACTGCTGTTTACGCTTCGCCCGAGGTCGCTGGTGGCAAGGTCTACATCGGCGCCTATGATAGCAAGATGTACGCTCTCGACGCCGCAAGAGGCTTCAAAGTTTGGGAATACCAAACGGGTGGCGGGATCTACGGCGGCGTGGCGGTGGGAGGCGAAATGATCTATTTCGGCTCCAATGACGGGTGGGTCTATGCTTTGGACGCCGCCAATGGCAACGTGAAATGGAAGAAGCAGACCGACGCCGGCGTCTGGTCGACACCGGTCCTGGCGGGCAACACGCTCTTCGTGACCTCTCTTGACCACACCATCTACGCCCTCGACCCTGCTACCGGCAGCGTCAAGTGGCCGTTCAAAGCGGAGGGTGCCATCGCGGCCACGCCCATCATCACCAACAGCACCGTCTACGTCGGCGCCTACGACCGCAACCTCTACGCCCTGGATGCTGGAAAGGGTACAGAGAAGTGGCGGTTTACGGCGGATAACTGGTTCTGGGCGCGCCCGCTGGTGGTCGGTGAGCTCGTATATGTCGGCAACCTTGACAGCAATTTCTATGCCCTGGATGCCGCCACAGGGCAGAAGAAGTGGCAGTTCGTGACGCGGGGTGGCATCCGTTCGGGAGCGGTCCTGACGAATGGCGCGCTGGTGGTGGGGTCTGGCGATGGCAAACTTTACGAATTCGATTTCAATGGCCAGAAGAAATGGGAGTTCAACACCGGCGCCGCGATTCAAGGTGCCATCTTCGCCAGCAAGGATCTGGTCTTCGCCAGCAACGCCAACAACATTCTTTTCGCAGTGGATGCGGCTACTGGGACCAAGCGGTGGGAGGCCCAACTCAAGAAGTAGCCGTGAAATATTGAGGTAGAATTGGATGCGATAACGCAACTCTGGAATACGCTGTTCTTTCAGCCGATGCTGAATGGCTTGATCGTCTTGTATAGCCTACTCTTCCATAACTTTGGCCTGACCATTTTCGTCTTTACCGTAATTATCCGGACCATAATGTACCCGTTGACCATGAAACAGCTTCAGGCCTCTAAGGCCATGTCGATGCTTCAGCCCCGCATTCAGGAGATCCAGAAGAAGTACGGCAAGGATCGGGAACGGCTGTCAAAGGAGACAATGGCCCTTTACAAAGAGCACGGGGTGAACCCCCTCGGCTGTGCCGTGCCTACAATACTCCAGTTTCCCATCTGGATTGGCCTGTACCAGTCCATCACCTTCGCTCTTGGCGACAAGCCGGAAAGTATGCTGAATCTGGCTCAACATCTCTATTCCGGATTGGAGCTGGCGACTCGGGCCATACCACTAAACAACCATTTTCTTTGGCTAGATCTCGCTGCGCCGGACCAAACCTACATACTGCCGATCCTCGTGGGGGCATCCATGTGGCTGCAGCAGAAGATGATGGCAATGCCAATGGCGGATCCGCAGCAGGCGCAGATGAACAAAATGATGCAGACGATGATGCCGCTCATGTTCGCCTTCTTCACCGTGAGTTTCGCCAGTGGCCTTGCAATCTACTGGGTGACCTCCAACGTCATCAGCATAGTGCTCCAGTACCGTGTCACTGGCTGGGGCTCTCTGCGCAAAATTCCTCAGTTTGAGTGGGTTCGCGACAGGCTTCTGGGAAATGCGGCTCCTGCGCCTACCCCTATCCCTGCGCCTACCCCTAAGACACCTGCTAAAGGAAGGAAGAGGACATAGATGCAGATCGAAGTTAGCGCAAAGACGGTGGCCGAGGCAATCGCCAAGGCCGAGACTGAACTGGGTGTCAACCGCGAAGAGATGCACATCCTCGTTCTCAGCGAGGGGAAAACTGGCCTCTTCGGCTTCGGCTCAGAGGAGGCGCGCATCAAGGTGAGCGTGCCGGAGCCCATTATTCGGCGGGAGCCGCTGGAGGAATCGGCCGTGGTGGCCAAGGATGCCCTTGAAAGGCTACTGTCTCTTATGGGCATAAAAGCCACGGTAGACGTACGACAGAACCTCGGCTTGGGGGACCCGAACGATTACACGCCCGTGGAGTTGGACATTCGAGGAGAGGACCTGGGCATCCTCATCGGCCGCCGCGGGGAGACGCTTTCTTCCCTCCAGTTTATCGTCAGTCTTATCGTGAGCAGGCGACTGCAGCAGCGTACGCGGATTTCCGTGGACGTGGAGGGCTATCGCGTCCGCCGCGAGCAAACTCTGACCGGATTAGCCTTGCGAATAGCCGATCGGGTTAGGGCCAATCTCCAGCCGGTCACGATGGAACCAATGCCGCCCAACGAGAGGCGCATAGTCCATCTCGCTTTGCAGGATCATCCCGATGTCACGACCCATAGCATCGGCGAGGGCGAGGACCGCAAGGTGGTGGTTTCTCCGAAGGATGCGATTAGACTGGGAAGTCGCTAGCGTTTGCGGTCGGGAGGAGCGATGGCGGCCCAATCTGTCGAACGCCAGACGATCCGCGGAATAGATGACCACCCGTCATGACTGCGTCGCCAATAGACTACCTGGTCGTCGGGCATTTGGCGAAGGACGTCAAGGAAGACGGGTTCGGGTTAGGCGGAACGGTTACCTATGCTGCCATCTGTGCGGCCAGACTCGGACGCAACGTCGGCGTGGTCACTGCCTGTGAGCCGGGGATCGACTTGCAAAAGGTCTTTCCCGCCACATCGGTATCCCGGGCGCCATCGTTGACTTCCACCGTCTTCAAGAACGTCTACAACAACAATGAACGATCCCAGAAGATTCTTAGCCGAGCCGTCGAGCTCAGCATAGAGCAAGTCCCTTCTCACTGGCGGGACACGCGCCTCGTTCACCTCGCTCCGATAGCGGGGGAGATGGCTACCGACATCATCGACGCTCTTGGCGGACGCTTTGTCGGCCTGACTCTGCAGGGATGGCTGAGAGCCTGGGACAGTGCTGGCAGGGTCTCCTTCAAGGTCTGGGCGGAAGCCCCCAAAGTTCTGCCCAAAGTTAACGCAGTGGTATTGTCGGAGGCGGACGTTGCTTATCGGGAGGATCTCATGGACTACTTCGCTAACCTCGCCCCAGTGGCGGTTGTGACCCTCGGGAGGCACGGCGCCAGGGTACACTGGGAGGGAGCATGGTACCTTTTCCCGGCCTTTCCGGCGAAGGAGGTCGATCCAACGGGAGCGGGAGACGTCTTCGCCACGGCGTTTTTTCATCGCTTTGAGCAGTCGGGTGATCCGCTCGCGTCGACAGCCTTCGCGAGCTGCGCTGCTAGCTTCTCTGTCGGCGGCGTGGGCATCGTCAGCATTCCGACGCTTCGGATGGTGGAGAGACGGTTAGAGGGAGAGGAATGACCAGGATTTTTGCCCTGGCCAATCAAAAGGGTGGGGTTGGCAAGACTACTACGGCGATCAACCTTAGCGCTTTTCTGGCTTCCTGGGGTCGGCGAGTCTTACTGCTGGATATCGATCCCCAGGCCAACGCCACAACCGGACTCGGCCTGGACCGCAAGGATACGCTGGGCCGATCGATATACGAGGTTCTCGTCGATGGCATACCTCTGGCGGAGATAGTCACCCTTTCGAATCGAGTGGGCCTCGACGTGGCTCCCTCGTCAGCCGCGCTTGCCGGGGCGGAGGTGGAGATGGTGGCCATGGAGAACAGGGAGTATCTGCTGAAGACGGCTATAGTCCCCTTTGTTCAGCACTATGACTATGTCTTCATTGATTGTCCTCCCTCCCTCGGGCTTCTCACCGTCAACGCCTTGGCTGCCGCTGACGCCGTGATCGTCCCCGTCCAGTGCGAGTATCTGGCTCTGGAGGGACTGAGCCAGCTAATGCGAACCATTGAGCTTGTTCAGCGAACCCTGAATGCCGGGCTGCACATCGGTGGGCTTGTTCTGACCATGTATGACCCGCGCACCAATCTGGCGCAGCAGGTGGCGGCGGAGGTGCGCACCCACTTCGCGCAGACTTTTCGTTCCATCATCCCCCGCAGCGTGAGGCTCGGGGAGGCGCCTGGCTACGGGCAGTCCATCCTCGACTACGATCCCCAGTCGAAGGGGGCGAAGGCCTACGAGGCGCTGGCGGCGGAAATCGAGGCGCGAGTGATGGGGGCGAGGGCACAGGGGCCGGGGGTCAGGCGGCTGTCCCCAATGACGGAGGTGTGAGATGACAAGGCCTAAGGGCGGCTTGGGAAAGGGACTGGGGGCGCTAATACCCGCCACAGAAAATTCTCATATTACAGAGGTGGACATCGATCTGATCCTGCCTAATCCGCGACAGCCTCGCCGCTTGGTCGAGGACGCGGCCCTGTTAGAACTGGCCGAGAGTGTCAGACAGCACGGGATCATTCAGCCAGTGGTCGTTACCTTGCCGGCCGGACAGACGACAGGGGCCAGAATCTATCACTTGATTGCCGGGGAGAGACGCTGGCGAGCGGCGAAGTTGGCGGGCCTGACGAGGGTGCC
>JAUSEJ010000645.1 GCA_030650265.1 Dehalococcoidia bacterium
AAATTCACTCGGTACTTGGCCGCCTCCTGCGGCAGGATAGAGACGGTACCTCTGACTGTCTGTCTGTGACAGAAGGTCTTTCAGTAGACCTATTCCAATTGGGCTGCTGCCGGCGCCTGCATCGAGGAAATGAACCTGCCCAGCCAGTTCGCCTCGGGCGGAAAAACCTTGGCCGCCCACTTGCCATCTTATGACAATGGCAATCTGGAGTCAATACAAGAAAATGTGTATCGTTGAAACAAGCCGAGAGGTTCAGGCGTCCTTGATACCGGCAAGACGCTTGGCCAGCCGTGTCTTCTGGGGCAAATTGGCCTGCCGCAGAATCATGATCCTTTGGGCCTGGGGAGAACCCGCTCCGTGCATCGACTCCACCAGAGCGGTGCCGGAGGTCATGTTCTCGATCAGCCTGCCCATCCGAATCCTGTTCTCGGTCGGTACGCCCTCAACTCCCGCAAAGTACTTCTCCACGTATTTGCCGATCTCCGGATGCTTGAGATCCTTCTCGGATGGCAATGTGGCGATGAATCCGCCAGCGATGTCGTGGGACAGACGACAGATCTCGTAGATGAAGCGAGTGGCGTTCTGCTTCACGGTATTGGCCAACAGTGGATTTGGATAGTAGGACCCGCATGGCAGCCTATGACCTTCCGCCGAGCAGGCGATAGAGCCGCAGTACATGGTCTCGGCTAGATGGACCATCTCCACTACCTTGTCACGCACGTGGGAAGCGGTAGCGGTGCCGCTGTATTCTGCCACCGCGGTGGTAGCCCCAATAATCACGTCGCTGACGCCCGTCTTACAGCCACCGTAGTTCTGCCGGTGCATCGTGGCAAACCGTTCGACAAGCAGGCCGGCAAACTCAATCTCCCCACACATGAACACCCTCTCCCAGGGCACAAACACATCATCAAAGACGACCAACGCTTCGCCACCCACGACGCCGTATTTCTCGTTGCCCTGATCGATGCATCCCTCCAGGCGGCGGGTATCATTGCTCTGGCGACCAAAGATGTAGACAATACCTTTGGTGTCGGATGGCACGGCAAAAGCCACGGCGTAATCCCTCTCCTCCGGGCCAAAGGCTGTTGTGGGCATAACCACGATCTCGTGGGAGTTCACGGCGCCGGTCTGGTGGGACTTGGCCCCCCTGACCACAATGCCATCCTCACGCCGCTCGACTATGTGCAGGTACTGATCGGGATCTGACTGCTTTCCTGCCGGCAGACTGCGATCGCCCTTGGGATCGGTCATGGCGCCGTCCGACATTAGATCGTTGGCCTGAACGTACCGCAAGAACTTGAGAAAGCGCTGATGGTAATCGCTGCCGTTCTTCTGGTCCATCTCGTAAGTGACGGAATACAACGCGTTTAGACCGTCAAAGCCGACGCACCGCTGGAAGCAAGTGCCGGTGTTCTGGCCGATGGCCCGCAGCATCTTGACCTTCTTAATTAGATCATCTGTGCTCTGGTGGATATGGGTAAATCGACTGATCTTCTCGCCGGTGAGGTGGGATGTAGTCGTCACCAAATCTTCAAACTCCGGGGAGTGGGCCATATCATACGTCATGGCCGCGGCATTGATGTGTGGCCTTATCAGGGGCGAATCGACCACGCTCGGGATCCGCTCACCGAAGGCGTAGACCTCAAGTTTCAGTTCTCTCAGGCTATCGATATATTGCTGGCCCGTCTTTAGCGCCATGGGACCCTCCCGCTATTCTACATTGGAATGACTCGTGATTGTTGCCCAGAGGCCTGCACAGGCGACTGGCCAGCCTTCCACGCCTCATTCAGGGCACAAATACCCCTCCTGCGTGAAACAGCGACCCGCAGGCAACCTTGTTTCAGAGAAGATCTACCATCCGGTAAGCCATCGCCTCGCCAACGCCTGCGTAAATACCAGGCGATGGGAAAACAGTCTATTCTATGGGATCGGTTGACAGCCCTCCCGAAGAAGACCTGCCCCCTACAAACTCACCAACCCCGGCCTATTTCTTGGCTACCTTGGCCAGGAGTTGCGCTTCTGTCTCAACGTGATTCGGGTCGGGAATGCAAGCTTCGACAGCGCAGACATAAGCGCATTGTTGATCTTCGAAATATCCCTTGCATTCCGTGCACTTGTCGGGATCGATAACGTAAATGCTGTCGCCCTCGCTTATCGCGTTGTTGGGACAAGCAGATTCACACGCCGAACAGTTAATGCAATCCTCAGTGATCTTGTACGCCACCAGTCTTTCCCTCCTTCAATCTCTCGTACGCTTCGTCGCCGACGCATTGCCGGGCGAACTTGCACCAGTCGAGGCAGCTTGGAGCCTGTTCCCTGAAGACGGTCTTGCCACACTTGGGGCAATCCGCTCTCAGTTCATCGGTCCAGATCTCCACTTCTTCGTCACAATTGAGGCACTTTATGCTTTCGGGTAAAGGTGAGCGTACACTTGTGCTTCCAGGGCAGAACTTTTCTAGCGACATCTTACTCTCCTCCTAGCCGGGCTGCATTCTACTCCACAGCCACCGACACCCATATGATAACCCCAATTATGACGAGAGCATATGACCAAAGTCACGAGGCAAGTATACAGCAACGGAGTGTGGCCGCGCAATGAGTTTATGAAGACTATTCGCTCTGATTCCGGATCTCTGTCCGGGCAACTGCCTGCCCTGCGACTGGAGGCTGATCCCGGACGAACATCGTCCCGCAGTTGGGGCACTTGGCCTGCAACTCGTCAGTCCAGATCTCAACCTCATTGCCGCAATTGTGACACTTGACATTCTCCGGTGACGGTGTACGATCGCTTGCTCCCGGGCAGTACTTATCCATTGTTATTCTCCTCTCCTACAAGTTGGTCCGAATTCAAGATAACCGGAACCAGCGCCCCAATGTTAAGCCGAACGTCGATGCGAGAATATGATCAAAGTCACAATGCAATTATGCCATAAAGCAAAGTCGCCCGCAATGACTTTCGCATCCTATGGTATACTTGACGGAATATCAGGAGAAGGAGGACTCGGACGAATGGGTAACGATCAGATGAGCCATAGAGAGCGCGCGTACGCCATGTTGGCGGGAAAAGAGGTTGACAGGCCGGCCTGGAGCCTCTGGCGTCATTTCTACGACCAGGAGACCTCAGCCGAAGGCTTGGCGTCTGCTATGCTGTCGTTTCAACAAACCAACCAGTTCGACTTCGTGAAAGTGAATCCGCGCGCCCAATATCACGTGGAGGGCTGGGGCGTACGCTGGGATTATCCCGGCAAGAACGAACGTCCCCGGCATGTCGAAGCGGCGGTCAAGAACCCCGATGATTGGCGACGGCTGAAAGCTTTGCCGCCTGATGCCGGCGCTTTGGGTGAGCAATTGCAGGCCCTTCGCCTGATCAAAGACGGACTAAAAGGCGAGGCGCCCTTCATCGAAACCATTTTCAACCCGATCTCCATCGCCGCCGATCTGGTGGAAAGCGACGCCGTCCTCGTGGATCACCTGCGCAATCACCCCGAAGCGCTAAAGGAAGGACTGGACACCATCACCCATACATTCATTGGCTTTGCCCGGGCCTGCCTCGAAATCGGCGCGGACGGGATCTTCTTCGCCACCACCACCCTGGCGACCCGAGACATTCTTACCGAGGACGAATACGCGACCTTCGCCAGGCCCTACGATTTGCGATTTCTAGCGGCAATTCAAAGCGCCAGCTTCAACGTCCTCCACGTCTGCCAGAGTAACGCCATGCTTTTCCCGCTTTCCGACTATCCCGTTCCCGCCATCAACTGGGCCGCCACCGACCCCACCAACCCGTCCCTGGCCGGCGCCGCTCTAATGCTTGGCGGCAAGACCCTGATCGGTGGAATAGGCCGATCCTCACTAACGGCAGACACACCGGAGGCGGTCCTGAACGAAGTTCGAAGAGCCCGCGCCCAGACCAGAGGCGAGCGCTGGATCCTCGGCGCCAACTGCACCATACCCACAAGCTCTCGCCAGTCCAATATCGACGCCGTGGCGAAAGAGATCGCCAGCCTGGGGGTTTGAACAAGCCAGCAATATTGACATCCTATGTATCATGGTGAGATCCAGACCGACTCGTCCCTCACGGAAGGACGAGTCGGTCTACGGTCCACTGTCCTCTATCGGAGAACGACTAGACGCTAGTTTCGCAGTACTAATGGCAAAAAGACCTTGTGTTCTTGCTCTCCCATCAAGATAAACTGGGTCAGGTGATTGGACGAAGTACGTACCTCCCTGTTAAAGACATCGAAGAAACATGGCATACCCACCCAGGCCCTGGCCGTTCTGTCCCAGAAGTAGATTCGTAAACTGCCCTCTCTTATCCCCACCAGGTCCGCCCGGTCGTAGCGTATGTTCAGGTTAAATGGCTGCGAGAAACTGGTGACGGGAATGCCGCCGGGACCCTCTGCCTCAATTATGAATGATGGGCCTAGCGACTTAAGTGTCCCGCTGATTCCCGCCGTGTCCGTGTAGGTCATGGTGACAGTCGTGGGCTGACTTACTGCCCAGGGAGGAAAGTCAACGCTGACCGTAGTGGTAAGAGTACCGCTGAAGGTTGCCCCGGACGACGGGATTACTACGGCGCCAGGATTGACCCGTTGAATCAGCACTTCGGATGTACTGGAGTCGAAGAAGGGGTTGCCGCTGTACTCCACGCTTATAGAATGTGTCCCGGGGAGCGCCGAGAAGTGGAACTGGGGAGGCCCGGGAATGACATCGGCGACAAACCTGGTTGGCTCTCCGCCGATAGCGCTGCGCAGTGTGAAGGTGACTGTCCCGGTCGGCGTCCCGGTGGGATTCTCATCGGTCGCCCTCACCCTCGCCGTGACAGCGACCACCTGGCCGTAGAGCGACGGATTCAGTGAGGAGCCCAGACCAATCGAGGAGCTGGATGGCGGAATGAAGGTGTAGACGGCCCCCTGGCTGAGCGATTTGCCGAGGGCCCCGACGACGACAATGCCCTCGTCGAGCGCCACCGAAGAGCCGAAGTGGTCGTTGACGAGGCCGTCGTTGGCGATCAGCCTTTGCATCTCGCCCCAGTTGTTGGCTACCGACTTCTCGCGGGCGAAGAAGTAGGCCGACCCCCGATTTGTGAGGTTGCTGGGAGCGCCGACGACAATGTTGTCCTCGTCCACGGCCACCGAAGCGCCGAAGTCGTTCTTGCCGAGCGGGTCGGAGGCGACAAGCTTCTGCGCCTGGGCCCAGTTATTGGGTCCCCCCAGGCCGCGGGCAAAGACGTAGGCCGCCCCTTGATTACCGGATTTGCCTGGGGCGCCAACGACGATGGTTTCATCGTCGACGGCGACAGCCAGGCCGAACCAATCGTTGGCGTCAGGGTCGGCAGCGACCAACTTGGTCACCTGGCCCCAGTTCTTGGCTCCCCCTTTGTCGCGGGCAAAGACATAGGCCGCCCCCACAGCGAACTGCATCACGGTGCCTTTCTTGTAAGCGCCGACGACGATCGTCTCACCTTCGATGGCGACCGACCGTCCGAAGTTATCGTTCTGGTAGGGGTCGCCGGCGTAAATGTTCCGCACCTCGCCCCAGACGTTGGCTCCCCACTGGTCGCGGGCATATACATAGACCTCCCCCAGAGCGGGCGCCATACCGCTGGATTTGGCGGGGGCGCCGACGACGGCGTTGTCCCCGCTTACGCCGACTGCAAAGCCGTACCAGTCGCCGGAGACGCCGTCGAAGGCGACCAACTTGGTCACCTGGCCCCAGTTATTGGCTCCCCCATTTTCGCGGGAAAAGATATAGGCCGCTCCCGTATTGCTCGAATCCCCGTAAGCCCCGACCACCATTATGTCGTCGTCGAGAGACACCGCGGCGCCAAAGTGGTCGCCGGCGGCGCCGATGGCGGCGGTGACCTTCCGCACCTGACCCCAATAGTTGTTTCCCCCCACGTCGCGGCCAAAGACGTAGACCGCCCCGAGATAGCTGGCTTTGGCGGGGGACCCGACCACAAGGGTGTCCCCGTCGATGGCCACCGCGAAGCCGAAGTTGTCTCCGGCGGCTCCGTCAAGGGCAAAGGGCTTCGTGGACTGGTGCCAGACGTCGTCCGCGACCGCGAAGATGTAGGCTGCCCCCTGAAGGCCGGACTCAACGTAAGCTCCGATGGCGATGGTGTCACCGTCGATGGCGAGCGAATGACCGAACGCGGCGCCTTGGGCTGCGTTAGGGACGGTGAGCTTCTTCGCCTGGCCCCAGTGGTTGCTTCCCCCCTTGCCGCGGACGAAGATGTAGGCTTCCCCACCGGGGTACGCTCCTCGACACCCCACGACGATGGTGTCACCATCGATAGCAACAGGATAGCCGAAATCGCCACCAAAAACTGCGTTGGTGGTGAGCTTGGTCACCTGGCCCCAGTTGTTAGCGCCCAGCCAGTCCCGGGCAAAGACATAGACCTCCCCCTGCTGATAGCCATACCAGTTTAGTGTTCCGACGACGATAGTGTCACCATCGACGGCCACCGATGCACCGAAAAACATCTGGTCGCCTACGTATGGGGCGGGCAACTTGGTCACCTCGCCCCAGTGGTTAGACCACCCCTTCTCGCGGGCAAAGACATAGGCCGCTCCCCTGTCGGATTCCCCCACTGCCCCGACGACGATGGTGTCGCCATCGATGGCGACCGAATAGCCGAATCCGTCGTACCAGGCGCCGTCGGAGGCCGTGAGCTTGGTCCACTGGCCCCAGTTGTTGGCGCCCCCCTCGTTGCGGGTGAAGACGTAGGCCGACCCCTGTTGGTAGTTGTCGTTCGGTGCCGCGACGACGATGTTATCACCGGCGATGGCAACGGCATAGCCGAACACGTCATTGGAAGCTCCGTCAGAGGCGGTGAGCTTCTTCGCCTGGCCCCAGGCGTTAGCTCCCGGCAAGTCCCGCGCAAATACGTAGGCCGCCCCCTGAGCGCTGGATTTGACATGGGCACCGATGACGATGGTGTCACCGTCGATGGCGACTGAATAGCCGAACTCGTCACCAGCGGCTCCGTCGGAGGCGGTGAGCTTCTTCATCTCGCCCCAGTTGTTGGCTCCCAGCCAGTCCCGGGCAAAAACGTAGGCGGCCCCCTGACCGCCAGATTTGCCATGGGCACCGACGACGATGGTGTCACCGTCGATGGCCACCGACCAGCCGAAGTTGTCACTAGCCGCTCCATCGGAGGCAAGGAGCTTCTTCATCAGGGTAGTCACCAGCGGATCGACGATTAGCGGGTAGACGGCGCCGGCGTCATCAACCAGTATCCGGATCGCCTGACCGTCCGGGCCCGCTAGGGAGACGAAGGCCAAACTCGAGGGAAGTCTCCGACCCGTGGCGTCCTCCACCTGCAGCTCGCCGTAGCGCAGGCCAGCGCCGCCGCCTGCCGCCAGGAAATCGATGCTCTGCCCGGCCCCGGTCCCACCATTGCCAATCAGCGTGGGGACAAGATCCCCTCGAAGGCGGAGGTCCAGAGCCACCATTTGACCGGATCGATAAAGACCGCCAACCTCCGGAGCCTGGTACAAGGTGAAGCCCTGCTCCAGGCCCCGCTCCTCGTTGACGTACCACTCGTCCAGCAACGGCGCTGCAGAACCGTCGCTCCGACTGTAGGTCAGGCGGTTGTCCCCGGAGGACATAGTTGCCGCAGGTACCGGGCGCATGTCGCTCTCGTAGCCGTAACCGGCCAGAGCCAGGCCCCAGGTCCATGCCTGTTCAGCCGCCGCAGGGCCGGCGTCGAGAATCGGTTCCGTCCCGATTGCGCCAGGCGACTTCATTGCCGGCGCCGGACCGACGATGATCCCTTCCGCGTCGAAGGCCAGGGTCAGCCTCTGGGCCGGATTATCGGCGAGGTATCCGCTAATGCTGGGCGAATAAGAGTACATGTCGCGCCGGATGGTCTCCTGGATCGCTGCCCAGCGCTCAGGCGGGATGGCCGAGGGCGGCTGTGCCTTCGCCGTAACGCCGGCCAGCCCCGCCAACACCGTCGATTGTCGAACGGCGGCGGGTCCACTAACCGGAGCCGAAACAATCCCCGGCCAATCAACCGCTGTTACGGCGCTCCTCATACCCGCAAGGGCCCAAAGCGAACTCGTCAGCAGGGCCAGGACCATGAACGTGTTGATAGGTGTGCGAAATACTGGCGCCATCCTGAACATAGGTGTTTCCTCCTCAGAAAACAAAAACCGGCCAACTTCTCATGGCCGGGTTCACTATTG
>JAUSEJ010000647.1 GCA_030650265.1 Dehalococcoidia bacterium
CTTCATCATGACGGGGAAGTCCCGGCCCACGGCAGTCTTTACTCGCCGCACCGCCTCAACGTGGAAACGCCATCTGTTCTCCGCTCTACCGCCCCAGCTGTCCTGTCTCCGGTTGGTAAGAGGGGAGAGGAACTGGGAGAAAAGGAAGCCGTGCGCTCCGTGCAACTGCACTCCATCGAATCCGGCCTCGCGCGCTCGCAAGGCTGCCGCGGCGAACTCGCCTAATACGCCCTCGATCTCGTCCTCGGTCATCTCCCGACAAAGCTGTGTTCCCTCGATCACGGAGGGAGCAATGGCCACTTTGCCCTCCCGGGCGAGATGGCGGGACCAGCCGCCACCGTGCACGATCTGGACGGCTATTTTCGCTCCGTCTTGCTGGACCGCCCGGGCAAGGTTCTTGAGCCCAGGGATCATCTCGTCGCAATGAATGCCATACTGTTGCCGCCGGGTCTGGCCTTGCTTCGATACGAAAGCGTAGCCGGTGAAAATCAATCCAACTCCGCCGGCGGCCAGGTCTCCGTAGAGCTTCAGAGACCGGTCGGTCACGGCTCCCGTATCGTCCGCCATGGCATCGAAGGTCGCGGAGCGAACGAACCTGTTCCGAAGTTCCAATCCAGCCAATCTGGTAGGTTGCAGGACTTTGAACATTGTCATCCTCCCATTGTTGTCGATGTTGATGGCTGCATTGATGCTATAAACTTGGCCAGCCAGTTGGCGTCCGCCGGAATCGTGTCGGCCAGCCAGTTTCCCACATCGCCTGCCAAAGCCAGAATGCCCACTTCGCCACCATACAGGGGAGAGAGGCAATCAAGAGGGCAATACATTAGTTTGTTCAGCCTTGTATACAGGCCGTGGTCCTGCATTAGCTCATGGTGGGCCAACGCCAGGTCCAGATAGTAGTCCGTCGGTGGCATCCTTCGGCTGAAGGACTGATTGGCCTTATCGTCGCCGTAGATGGATCCGACGCCGAGACGCAAGCTCAGAAAATAGGGAAACACGCCGCGGCTAATGTGCCAGCGGAAGGCTTCAATCATGGAGTCGCGCGATTCTTGCCACGTCGCATGCCCGTTGGTCGGCATGAGACTGACACCACCGACGAAGGTGGCCGCCACGTTGCCAGCGCCAAAGACCTCCGCCGCCTCCCCGAAAGCCTCCAGATAGCCCTCGTAACCGTCGCGCTTGGACTTTCCCGGACACACCTCGGCAAACAAATGGGGTTCCCACACTTCAGGTTGGAAAGAGACGCAGTTAAGTCCGGCGTCCTTCAGCCTTAGCATGTCCTTCCGGTCCATCGGCTGGCCGTGGCGGGTGAGATTGGGCTTGTGGGAGGCGCCGCCCGCTATCTTCTCCACAAAGCCCATGTAGAGCT
>JAUSEJ010000658.1 GCA_030650265.1 Dehalococcoidia bacterium
CAAGAACCTCGGAGTCCTTGATGCCGTGGCGCAAGACGTCCCACTTGACGATGATCTCGCGGGCGAGGTTCGGATACTTCTTCTGCAATTCGTCAACTCGCGTCATTTCTTCTCCTCACAGTTTTGAGGGTAAGGACGAAACGAATTTGGCCAGCCAGTTCGCTTCACCCGGCATACACTCTGCCGCCCAGTTCCCGACGTATCCGGCAAGGGCCAGGATGCCGATTTCGCCGCCATACAAGGGAGACAGGCAATCTAACGGACAGTACAGGAGTTTGTCCAGCTTGTCATAGAAGCCGTACGCCATGCTGGTCTGATGGTGAGCCTGCGCTACCTCCAGCAGGTATTCCGTCGGCGGCAGCTTCGCCGGACTCGCCGGATCGTCGCCGTAGATGGAACCGACTCCCAGCCGGAGAGCGATGAAAATGGGCATCACCCCGTGTTCGATCAGCCAGCGGTTTCCTTCGATATGTGAATCTCTGGCCTGTTGCCAGGTGATATGCCCCTTTTCCGGCATCATGGTGACGCCCGCCACGAAGTCGCAACCTACGTGGCCCGGGCCAAAGATCTCCACTGCTTCCTGATAGGCCTCCAAGTAGCGCTCATGGCCTCTGTGGTAGGACTTGCCGGGACACACCTCGGCGAAAATCTCGGGGTCCCATACCTCGAGATTGAAGCTGATACAGTCAAGTCCTACGTCCTTCAATCTCCGCATATCCTTATTGGACATCGGTTGGGTGCTGATTTGGAGATTTGGTTTGTAGGACGTTCCTCGGGCTATCTGCTCCACGAAATCGATATGCAGCTTTGTCTCTTGCTCGCTGCTGTTGAAGCCACCCATCTGGAAGCGGCCTTCCACGAACCTGACCTGTGAGGCGAGGATCTCGTAGGCCTCGAGCGTATCCTCAAGGGCGGTCGAGATGGCGGGATTGAGGCCGACGGCGCGGGCGTCATGATAGGTCGAGTTGTAATTGCAGAACTTGCACTGCTCCCCACTGGTGAAATACTCGCACTACCTCACCGGTGTGATGAAGAAGCAATGTCCGCCACCGGAGACGAGGCTGGTGACGGGCGTACCTTTACTTGTTACGGCTCCGGTCGACCGCGGCTTCGGTGCCGGAAAGTAAATGTCCTCGACCTTATCGTCTCCCTCAAACAGGGCGAACTTGCCATCGCCCGCTGCTCTTATCTCGTACGGGCTGTCCAGCGATCTTCTAACCTCGGCGCCAATGCCATTTGTCATATAGAAAGGGTCCGGTCTCATGACAAAACCTGGCCTCACGGCTGTCCCGGGCCTTTTCTCCGCCATCGCCTTGAGGGTTACACCGTGAAGGTCCCGGCTCTGGAACGAACCTGCTCGATCCCAAACGGCAATTCTGTCGAGGATTTCCGCGTCCCTAACCCGGCATAGCCGGAACCAAAAGATTAGTGTATTCTTGTCGCCAACAGCGTAGAATATTGGCTACAGTCAATTTGCGAAAGGATCGAGAATACCGTGCTCCCGTTGACAGAGCGTTACGCCAAGCAAATCCGTGGTACGCTTTCTTGCTTTGACCGCATGGTCGTCATGGGCACCTTGCCCGGCGTTTGCTATGCCGAGGGGATGGCCGCCCATCTTCGCTCCAAGGATATTCGCCTGTTTGACTATCCTCGTTTCGCCGAACCCCTGCGCGACGAGATTCGGCAGAATGCGGAACAGTTGGCCGAAGAGCACGGATTGGAGATCGAGTATATCCGGTCTACGCACGCCTTTCGCAAAGAGGACCGCATCCGTGCCATCGTCACCGCTCGCGGCGAGCACCCCGGTTTGGTCCACATCTTCTCTGCTATGGAACCCTGCGGCGTCTTTACGCCCTGGCACGATAAATCCACAGGTAGGACCACCCTTCGTTACAAAGACGGGAAATGTCTGCACTACTACTTCTATTGCATCGATACGGAGTTTGGTTTGTGCTATCTTCGGGTGCCTACTTGGGCCCCCTTTCGCTTGCAGTTCTACTGCAACGGCCACAACTGGCTGGCAGACCAACTGAGTAAGGCAGGCATCGACTACACTCGGTTGGACAATGCCTTTACCA
>JAUSEJ010000661.1 GCA_030650265.1 Dehalococcoidia bacterium
GGAACGCGGACCCGGCGCTTGACGGCATGGTCAAGGCTCAACAGTACAAGAACTTCATGCGGACACTGCCTGACTATGTGTCCAGCGCCCATGTATTTATCCAGGCCGGTAGCGAAGATTGGGACGCGGCGGGCTTCGGAGTGACAAAAGAGATGGCTCGGCTTGTCCTAGGGCAGCCCGACCCCGGAAGTACGCCCTACGACCCTTACAATCACCCTGAGAATGACACAGAAGGAGGAACACCAGTGAACGATGCAGACCGAAACAGATTGTGGGTAGACTACATGGCATTCCCCGCCTTCGAGCGATTCCGGGCCGATCATCCAGAGCTGGGTGACGCACTGGAGCCACGGGAGCGGGACTATGGTAGCTATAGGGTGAAATTCTTCGCGGGGGGGGTTGCCTATTGCAAGATCGGCGACTGGGCCAACATCGCTATAGCGAAGAGCAAAGAGGATTTGCCGAGCCCTTTATAGTAGGCCAAGACCGGCCTATCGAACGGCTCTTGGCCGATACCGACAATTACCTCCACCCCTACTCAGCACGCGAAATCAGAGGCATAGTTTTACACAGCACCGAAGGGCCTTTGACTGCTGCAACGTCATGGTTTCAAAATCCAGCCTCTGGTGTCTCGGCGCACTACGGAATCGGCAAGGTCGGCTCGATAGTGCAGTGGGTCGAGGACCGAGACATTGCATTCCACGTCCGGGGCGACCTGGGAATGTATCCGGACTGGATAAAGTTTGGGCCGAACCTATACAATGTGTCGATGCCAAATGCCCAGACTCTAGGCATCGAATTGGAGCTCCTGGCGACTGACCCCGATGGCGCCTACACTGATGCCCAACTCGATGCCCTGCGGTGGCTCCTGGCGAAACTCATGGCGCAGTACGGGATCCCGGCGGAGCGCGTTATCCGGCACGCAGACATTCAGGCTGACAGGCACGATCCACGGGGACTGGACCTAGCGAGTGTGTTTGCCGTGATAACCTTCCCCGTGACGTTGTGACGACCATCTACACCGTCCCCTGCCAGAACTGCGCCGGGACGGGGTATGTGTTCCTCGCCTGCCCAATCGCCAATGCCGTTGATGGAGTCTGCCCACCGTGTCACGGCACCCGGGTTATCGTCGTGGTGGCAGAGCAGGCGTGATGTACTGGTACGACTACACCGGCACGGCATCGACGCCGTAGAAAACCGGGATACCACGAGGCCATGCGACTCATAGCCAAGATCGAAGGGGAGGAACAGACATGCATCGCAAAATAGACAAGATCGAATACGAATCCTGTAGGGTGGAAACAGTTAGCCCATCACAGTACAAGTTGCTTCAAATCGTGCCAGACCTATTAAAGGCCGCGAAGCGAGCCGAAGATATTTTGGGCTTTCTGTCCCGCTGCGATGATGGGCTGACCCCTTTCCAAGCCGAAACACTCAGCATGCTAAGGGCAACCATTGCCAAAAGCACGGCTGCCCTGACGGATGGCACACTCCCGTGCCCATGCGGTGGCAGCGTGGCCTGCGGCTGTTCCTGTCACGACGGGGAACACGTGACCTGCCACGTAGCATAGCCACCATACCAACCACAAACAACGAGGCCCCGACACTCGCCGGGGCCTCGTTGCGTCCCACGGGAGGGCGATCACCGTCTACAGGACGCCGGTGGTTAACACCAAGGCCTCTAGCCTATCCAAAAGGTTCTGCGCCTCCGCAATGCTACAGTCCACGACTATCCGGACCCCCATCTCTCCAGGGCCAACCTCATCTTCTGCCGTCGAGGGCACATCAAGGAGCCTGTTCAGTGCGTTGTGCCCACAGGCAATAATGCCCCGTAGCTGCACCGCCTTTTCCTGTAGTGTCTGCTCCTTCAGGGGTACGTTGTTTTGCGACATCTATCCTTCTCCTTTCGCTTCGTGGTTTATCGGCCCATGCCAGTTGCGAATCTTCACCAGTTCGTCGATGTCTTCCCACGTTAGATGCACACGGCCAGGAACGGCTATCTCTACCTGTGGCTGCCAGAGGGTCAGGCCCTCTAGACAGTTAACTGGACCTCTGACCATCACTAGGACCGGATGTGTGCCCGTCTTGCTCAGCACCCGATTCTCGCAGACGTAATCCACCTTGGCCATGCCTTCCGTGCGGGCATATTCAGCCCTCTCCCTAAGTTGGTCCTTGAGCGTCATTGTCTCTCCTTTCATTTTCAAGTCTCATTCCACCAGGAGCCCCCACCTTTACCTCCTCGAACATGCCCGCCTGCCTCACCCGGTCCGGCTTCAGACAACCCACATCGGCAACGACACCGCCTCGACGCGCTTTCGTGCGAGCTCGAGGTACGCGGGCGATAAGTCGATCCCGATCCATTTTCTCCCAAGGCCGCGGGCTATGGCGCAGGAGGTCCCGCTGCCGACAAAGGGATCGAGAACGACGCAGGGAACGGACGGCAGGTCGTGAGTGCAGGTTGGTTGCCAGCCGGTGGCTTGGACCTTATAGTCAGAATATCGCAGGTTGCCCTTCCCCGCGCTATCCTGTACCCGCGCTCCGGTCACAAGATCGTCAACGTGATCGCACCATGACCCTTTACCAATAGTGCCCCCCGACTTTTCCACAACCCGCACCCACGGTCCTCCGCACTCCGGGCAGCACCCGCGCTCGCTCGTCCCCGCCAGGATCGCCCGCCGCGGTATCTCCGAAGGGAAGGTCGCGAAATGGGCTTCCTTGCACGGCTCCGGCCCGAGTACCCAATAATTCCAGAGGTTGCGCTGTGGCGTCGGTTGCCACTGTTCGTCTTGCCCGCGTCCGTCGTAGCTCAGACGGCAGTCTCGCTTGAACCCGTTACCGCTCGGATGATCGCTCACGCTGGATTGTTTCACCGCCTCGGCATCGTAGTAGTACCTCGAGCTCTTCGTGAACAGGAATATCTTCTCCGTGGCGCTGGTAGGGCGATCAGTCACGCTCTCAGGCATGGGAGAGGTTTTACACCAAGTCACTTCCGCTCGCAGCCACCACCCGTCGCTCTGCAACGCGAGCGCCACCCGCGCCGGCACCATGCATAGGTCCTTCGGCTTCAACTCGGCACAGGAAACGCCGTTGCGATTTCTCTGCCCTCGTTCGTCCACGACTCCATCGGCCCGGCCGGCTCCCGGTCGGAATCTCCTACCCATCAACGCATTGCCCGCCCTGATTTTGCCAGTTCCGCCCTCCAACGTCGTTAGCCCGGTCCCGTTCTGATTCGATGCCAAGGAATTGTAGGAGTCACCCAGATTGAGCCAGAGCGTTCCATCGTTCCGAAGCACCCGGCGCACGTCCCGAAATACCTCAACCATGTGCTCGACGAACATGTCGATTGTCGGCTCTAAGCCCAGGTTCCCCCTCCAGCCGAAACACCCGGTTTTGGTGCAGAACCCGGAGGACTGAGGCTTCATGGTTGCGCTTGTACTCCCCTGATGCCCAGCACGTAGCGCGCTGTTGCCCTCTGGCGTCCGTGTGCCGTCGGCCGCGGGCTGAATGTACTCAACCCATTCGTGGTTACATGCAGGGATACCACCCCAAACCGACGGCGTGGTTTTGTAGTCCCGCAGCCCCCAATACGGAGGCGAGGTCACGCAGCACTGGACGCTATCCGCCTCGAGGTCGCGCAGCACAGTCAGTACATCACCTTGATAAAGAACCCCGTCGGGAGCCTGGTAGTACGGTTTCACTCAAACCCCTCGACCGGGAAGGGCTTCTCCCCACGCATCCGCAATCGCACATTCTCGGGTCTCTCTACCAAGCCCTCGCATCCCGGGCACAGAGTGTTTCTTCTGCCACGATTCCCTTGCGCGCAAAGCCCCACATGCCCTGCAATATCGTTTGCTTCCTAGAATGTAGGTGTTTGCTACCGTAAATTCATGCCCCCGGATACAATGGGTCTTGAAGTTTAACCTACCATGGAGGCGTGCATGATGGCTCTTGCACAGGAAGGAAATATTAGCCTCGGCATTGTTAAACGGATTAATGTCCTTATGGTGCCTCTCTGCTCCTGCCCCACAGACCTCACATGGCCGAAGCCCGTAAAGGCGACGAGCCCGACCTCTACTTCCAGCAGGACTAATATTACAACCCTTCCATGCCGGGTTGCCTGCCCCTATCCGGGTTATCCTCAGAGACATCCCATTGCACTTCTGATAGCACTTCTGACTACAATAGTTTCCATTGGGTTTGACCTGAGACGGAGGCAGGTTGACCTCTTTCCCGCAGGTAGCACAAATTGTCCTAATCACAGGATTGCGCCCTTCGGCTTTTGGCGAGGTTTATCCCAATAGGGACTATTACAAGACGGGCAGTGCTTAGGTTTCTTGAGACTCCGCGGCCACCACGTATAGAGGCATCGAGTACAAGTAAGGGCTGAGATTAGTTTGACCGTCAATTCTTTCATACCTATATACTACCATGCCTATATAGCTATGTCAACTGGCTTTTATTCCAGCAGACGTACGCGGTCATGTCCAGGTCCGGCACGTACCGCAGGACGGTTTCACCGTCACAGATCGGGCATGCAATGCTCATGACTCAACCTCCGGACCCTTCACCCGCAGACAGTTGTCACAGGTGCAGCCGATGCGGGATTCTCCCCACTCACTGACATGTTGCAGCCTCCGGCCTAGCCCGCAGTCCGTCTCCACCCGTGGGCCGGTGACGGTCGCCCGGTGGTATACAAACCGAAACGGGCGAGAGGTCTTGAACCGAACCAATACCCTGTCAGTCATCGCTCGATCTCCATAATCTCTATCTCGGTGTATTTGCCATACCTCCGGGCAAGGTCTCGCCCCTCGGCCTCTGACGCAACCCATACGTCTAGCCATGCGTTGCTGAAACCACCGGTATCGCAGGCCAGCCATTCTCTCCCATCGAATCGGATAACTGACCGAGGCGGGATGATCTCGGGGTCCGTCGCCACGATGCCAGGCCCAGCCTCACAGCCCCATCGGGTTGTGCCTCGGTCCGTGTAGTAGGTGAGACGGACCGTCAAAGTCCTGGCTACAGCCTCCACTCGGGATCGATCCAACTGGACACCAACCCGCAGGCGAGCATCCACAGCACCAGGATCGGGGGTATCAAAAACCATTCTTGCCATGTCATCGCTGCCACTCCTATCACTAACTACCGATCTCTCCGTCTCCGCTCCTGAGTCCTGCGCTCGTCCTGGATTCCTCCCCAGTAGCCCACCAAGAGCATACACACTAGCCCAGGTCCAACTATCACCACGTATTGCCAAAGCGCCATTGTCATCTGTCTGTCCATCGCTGTTCCTCTCTGAGTTTTCTACAGATTGTCGATAGGTGTCAGGTGGGAGAGGCCAGGACATATCTGCCTCTGATTTAACCGACGGGATTTGAAACAGCCCGTCAGCCTCTCCCAACCCAACGAACGGCGGGCGCAGTAGGTAGGGATCAACACTTACGCTCCCCCTACCTGCCTGCACCCTGTCCTGAGTATGGGGGTAGGAGCCGGGGGCCAGATTCGGACTGGCGTTCTCCTGGCTATTCTCACCACGGCGTGATTCCACTTCACCACCCCGGACTACCCCCGATCCCTGAGCATCGGCTACTGGCAGGTATCTCTCCATGCCTCCCAACCCCGCGCTCCTGTATAGCCCAGGCCACGCCTGTCCCGCATAAGGTCCGGAGTCGGCGGCTACACCTATCCGGACAGCCCCGCTTTTCCAGCGGGCCTCACCGATACTCAAACCCTGAACAGTGCTGGCCTTAGCCCACGGTCCCGACACAGCACTGGTAACAGGCCAATCCAGCGCACCCCAGAACATCGTTGAGCAGATGACGAGGCCAAGGGCTGCTGTGGAGATGTTCATGGCTTCTCCTGCTCCAAGAACCGAATGACCTTTCCATGCGCTTTCGAGTAGGCTAACTCACGAGCCGTAGATTCACCCACATACCCGCCTACGTTTAGGATCAGCACCTCGTCGGCTAAGTCTATTTTACGGAGGTGCAATTCATCCAGCATCGGCTTGACTGATGCCCATCCCACGTCTCGGGCTATGTCTTTTGTATTACAGCCAATAGTTAGGACGATCTTGCCAGCTAAAGTTTCCTCAAACTCAGCCTGTTCAAACGCCTCTCGGAATCTGCCCGAACCGCATAGACAGACAATTAACGGCAGGGGCCCAAGGGCTTCTGTGGAGCACCTTGTCATGCCTCCAACCGCAGTGTCACGCCCTCAGTCCTGAGCGCCGAGCACACGTCAGACACGCTCCACGCCGTGTGCATCCCCCAGCCGAGCGCCGACAGTTCGCGGTGCATCGCCTTCTGGTCGTCGTCCAGCGTGTTCCGCCCCCACTTCAGCTCAATGCCTATCGGTCTCACGCCAGGCACCAGGATCACCAAATCTGGCCACCCTGGAGGCGTCCCGCCGGCCAAGCGCCCAACCGTGGTCCCGCATTTAGGGCACTGCGGCCTCCCTCCGACCTTGGCAAACTCGTAGACGTGAGAGTTTTTGGGGAGGGCCAGGGCCAAGTATGGCAGTATCTCGTTTTGCTGCATGAGTTTCTCGTGTTGTATTCTCATAGTCCCGGCACCAATCTTTCCCGATCAAGCGCTTCCTGAAGAATCCGTCGCTGCGGTAGCAGACTACTAATAACACGTTCTGCCTTTTCCTCACGGTAAGTTGCACTCCTGTAACTGGCTGCCCGGCGCTGCCGAAGGCCCCACCAGTCGATTAGCTCAATCAACTCCCGGGCCTGCTCTTTCGTCAACTCGATATTGATGGTTCTCACCACGTCTCCCCCTTTCCGATCTCCTGGCGGATCACCCGATGTCGTGCGAGTTTGGCTCGGAGGCACCGCTTGCAGCCCACAGGCCCGGTGTCCTCTGCGAACATTGTCTCCTCTGACCAGCGTGTGCCGCAGAGAACCCAATACCGCTCAGCAGACTCGTCCCAATAGGCCGCGTGCGTCACGCCGGTGCGCTCGCAATCGTCATCGACGGCGAAGACGAGGGCAAGCCTCACGGCATCTCCCCCATTCGCGCCATATCCCGCAGGCAGAGTTTGCAGTCAACCGGTGCCTCGACCTCACGCCACGGCCTCTCGTCGATGACCGTCTCAAAAAACCCGCAGCGAGTGTCGTGCATGACTGGCCCAGTTAATCCCGATCTCATGCCATCGTGTACCCGCTTGCCCTGCCCCGTCCGGACGTTCACGCCGTCACCTCCAATGCCCGTATCGCCCTCCACGCCTTCGCCTTCTCGATGTTGATGCACCGAACGCACAACCAGGGGAACTCGATGGGCTTCCCCCGATAGACGACCAGGCTGAATGTGTACGGTAGCAAATCCCGCTCATGCCTGCCACACCGGGAACATTTGTCGCCTTGCAGTACTACTGACATTCCATCCTCCCTCAGTTTCCAGCGCGCTTGTCGGACAGTTCACAGATCATCGTCGGCGGAAGGTCCGCCGTCCGGACTACCCTGTACCGGGACAGGACCACACCGTATTCGCCTCTCAAATCCTCATCCGTAACCTCCAGGCCGACGTAGATCACGGGACAGGGCAGAATCGGCCCATCATGCCGAGACTCCATCAGTCGCTTGGCAAACTCTGCGCAGACAGTGGCCTCATATTTGCTAATCTCTTCCATCATCCCTCCTTGCCGACCGATTCCCGCACGATGCGAACCCAGGCGTCTGGATTTATTGCCCTAAGAATTGGGACCATCTGCCCAGGCGTATCAAACATACGGTCCTCTATTCGCCCCAGGAGGGCCCTTACCCCGGCTTCTACACCCATGTTGAACAGCCACTGGTCGCGGGAGCTCTTGAATACCTCCACCGGCCACCATGCAGGCTTCCCCTCGGGAGGCTTAAACTGCGTCTCCATCATCCCTCCTGTACCCTGGCCCATTCCGGTATCCCCAGGCCAACCCGCAACTGCTCGCAGAGCGCCAACGCCCTTGCCTCTAGTTCCCGGCACAGATGCTCTGGCGTCCAGGTTGCACCGCAGCACCGGCATGGCTGATACCGTGGCTCAGGAATTGCCCGCAGCGTCGGCCACACGTTCGCTGGTAGTGGTAGCTTGGCGGGTATTCCTGTCCGCAGACTTCGCATATCCTCGCGGGCCTCTCCCGCCGAGGGTTCCTGTGGTAACTTTGCAGTTTGGTGTTCCAATGTCCATCCTCCGGGAATAGTTCAGGGTCTTCGAGTCCCTCCGCCGGGACATTCTCACGGTATCCACAGCGCAGGCAATAATGCTCTTCGTCGAACAACAAGCAGGTGCCACAGCGGGGACAGGTCACGAGAGAGCCACGATTGTTGCCAGTCGGCGCAGTCTGGCAGATATTCTGGGGGACAACTCTGCGATCTCATCCATGCTTAAGTTGGTTGTCACTAGCAGTGGCAGATCATGGTCAGCCCGCCAATTGAAAATATCCTCCAATTGTTCCGTAACCCACTCGGAGCGTTTCTCTACCCCGAAGTCATCCAAGATCAAAAAGGGGCATTCCTTGGTCGCATCCAGGAACGGGACATATCCCTCTGGAGTTCTCATTAACTGCCGGAATCGATCAAGAAGCGTCTTGGTATAGGAAAAGACGACATGCTCCCCCCTATCCAGAAGCGCCGTAGTAGCCGCGGCTGCGAGGTGCGTCTTGCCGGTCTGGTACTTCCCGCCTAGTAACACCCATCCGCCACTGGCGATAAACTCTGAGATAACCTTAATGGCCTTTGCTCCACCCTTGAGGCGCTTCGGGTCGAAGTTTTCCAGTGCTCGGTCTTTCAGTCCGCTGGGAAGACCGCAAACCTCTCGGACCCACTCGGCTCGCTGGTTACGGGAGACCTGGAGTGTACATTCGCATGGATAGCATTGCCCGAAATGGGCGTCTCCCGGCTCGGCCTCATAGCCAAACCAACCGAAGCCGCCGCAAAGTTCACACACGGGGCTTAAAGGCTGGTCGATCTTGGTCCATTCCGGCGTAGTAGGCGTCTGACTCGGCGTCGGACATATCTGCGGGCGGTCCTTTATGAGTTCTTTCAGGCTTTGCATACGTTCTCCCATTTCCATTATCCGGGACGGCCTTCGCGTCTCGCTCCAGCCATCCGACTAACCGTAATTGCGTCTCCTGGATGCCCTTCTGTTTACACCAGGGCGCAAACTTGAGACGATAGATTCGATCAACGTTGAGCATCGGAAACTCGATTGCCATCGCCGTCAGGTATTCCGGCGTGACCTCCCTTGAGCGAACAGCCTTGGCTTTTGGTGGTGGTGGTGCGTCCGTCTGAGTCGGACATTGTCGGACATTGTCGGCGATGGTGCCTACTACGGGTTGGGTACTGTTGGGTACTGTACTGTTGGGTACTGTAGCTGGCATGTTTATACTAGGTGGTGCTAAGTCACCTGGCATCCACCTAGCAACCGCCGCTTGTTTAGCTAGCATACTGCGCTCTTCTGGGCTTAACTGAGCCATGCGATTGCGTCCTCCAGATGCTCGCTGTTCCCGCGTCAGTGCTCGCTGATTGACCAGTCGGCCTGCATATTCATGCCAGTCGTGGAGCGATCCGTCGGTATTCACGAATCCCGCGGTTACGAGACCCTGGCGTAACTGTGCCGGATCGCCCTCCCACAGCATCGGGGTCGCCAATTCATCATCCTCGAAGCGGGACAGGTCTCCGTTAGGAGCATAGGAGAGGCTCCACCACCAGAGCAGATGTAACCTACCAATTGTTGCCGGAAGGGAATCCCCCAGGAGTCGTGCCAACCTCAAGGTTTTAGGATGAGATGCCAATTCTTGGTGACTCTCTATCCAGGCCACGGCTAGCCCGCCTTCAGTTGTCCGGCGAGCACTCGGACATATTCCTCGCTTCGGCCCGATAGAACCTTTGCCTCGGCAGGCGTAAATCCTAAATCCCTCGCCTGCCGATACCGCTTTCTCTTGCGTGCTTTGACTAGATTGTATTGTCGGGTTGCCTCTTGCCGAAGGGTCTCAAGGGAATGTGTTTTCATAGGTCTATTCTATTCTTAAATTCCGCATTTGTCAAGCCCCTGTTCACCCAATATTCGCCCAGTTTCCGAAACTGATACGCCAACAGAAAAGGGGCCTTACAGGTTCCCCGGCGCAGAGCCAGCTACAGCGCCAGCACTTCTTGACTGAGACGCTTCGCCGCGATCTCGCAATACCGCTCTTCGATCTCGATGCCGATGGCGCGACGCCCCAGGTCCTTCGCCGCGCGGAGGGTTGTGCCGCTGCCCATGAACGGGTCGAGGATAGTCTCATTCGGGAGAGAAACCTTTTCAGTCAACCAGCGGGCAAATGCCAAAGGCTTAGGGCAAGGATGGTCCCCAGCGAGTCCGTCCGTTTGTTGTTTATTCCACGTAGAGGTAGCTGTCGCTTTCTGCCCAGCACGCGGATCAATGCCATAGTAGAAGATTAGGTGCGCGAGTATGAACCCCCAACGGCTCCGCCCGCAGCCAGCCGAATTGTACCAAACGCCTATATCCTGTGGCTCCGGATATTTGAACGCATTACGGTTCCCCGGCGTGAGCGCTCCACGCTTGACCTTTGAAAGAGCAATGCAGATACCCGGTATCACGCATTCTTCAAGATATACAACCGTATCTGAGAATAACGTGTAGGGCTTCACCTGGCGCTCATGTTCCTGCCCGGTGCCTGCTTCTCCGAGAAGCACACCATACGGGGGATCAGTCACCAGGGCGTCAATCGGCTCCAGCGTCGGCAGGATGTCCCGGCAATCGCCGTGATAGATCGTGATGCCGTTGCGGTTGTAGTACGGTTTCACTTGTCTCATCCTTTCTACCCGGCGCAGAGCCAGCTCCGCCGGGTATGCTTGGGTTGGACACAGTGCTGGCTCAGGGATAACACACCCCGACTTACGAGTCTGCTTTGAAATACAGGCTACCAGCGCTGTATTACCTATGCCGGTGTTCCGTGATCTTGCGTAGGCCAGTACTCCTCAGGTGGGGTGTTTGTTGGAGTGTTTGTTGGAGTGTCAACCTCCATGTCCCATGCTCTTAGAATGGTGTCCACGGTAAGTCCGGGGCAGGACCTTGCCGGGTGTACTCTGGTAGCGTGTGCCCACACAACGATGGTACACCAGTAGGCGAGCCTCCGCGGCAGATGTCGTGCAGTCCAGTGCCAAAACTTGTCCCTCATTTGATAACTCCTTCAATTCTTCTTCCCGGCGCAGAGCCAGCTACTTTGTGAAAAATAAAAGTGTTTGGTGTAGGGGCCATTAGCTTTTCCAGGGGCGGCCCCGCATTTTCGATAACCTCCTGCCACGACGTTCTATCGTGGTCTTCCCACAACTGTTGGTTGGGCACAGCCGGGAGTCGAACCCCGGCGGGATGTTAGCAATCCCCCTGGCCCGAAAGCCAGGGCACGGACCGACGTGCATCTGTGCCCATTTGAACTAGGTCGGCCCTTCACCGCTCATCGCCCGGCCTAATTTGAGGATAGCCTCCGCGAATATCGGGTATGACCCTGGGGAGTTGACGTATTCTCGATGCACCAGAGCCCCTAGTTCGTGTGCAGCCTCTTCGAGTGTAGCTATGTGCTCTGCAAGATATTTGGCCCGTATCTCCGTCACCTCCAACTGCTTGAGCACCGCGGCCTTTTCCTGCTGAAGGATGACCATCTCGGCCACTTCGTCAAAGGTGGCGATTCGCTTCTTACCCTCTGCTAGGTCTCGGAATGCCTGCTCCAGAACCTCTACCCGCTGTTGGGCTGCTATCCCCTGACGAGCTAGTGCAATCAACCTGCGCATACAGCCCGCGTCGACTCGGTGCACATTATCGGTCCCGAAGAGGTACTTCGCTTCCTGCTCGATCTTGTCCAGCCACTCCAGGTTGATCTCGGCAATCAGGTCTGGCTTATCGTTCATACACTTTCTCCTAGCAGGAAGCCTCGTGTGGGCAGAAATCACACGTCTCTGTGCCACCCGCCTTCGGTTGATGGGGGCAGCACATGGGGCAGAATGTGTCATCGTCAAGACCTCGGCCACCGCAACATTCGCAGGCGGACTCCCGTGCATTGTCGCACCGCATGTCCACCAGGAAGTGCTCCGTACATCGCCACCCAGCTTCGAGATATGCCAGGCATCCGGTCGCCTGCTCGTCGCACCCCGCGTGCTCACAGGGCGGTGGGGTGAAGGGTATCTCGTGATA